>JBOHED010000258.1:0-5781 GCA_050700915.1 Actinopolymorphaceae bacterium
TTCCTGCGCTTCCCGCTGCCCGCGACCGACAACGTCGTCCTCGGCGCGGTCGAACACGCAAGGGATCCCGGCGCGCTGGAGTTGGCCGCGCGGGAGGCCGGCATCGAGGACGTGATCAACGCACTGCCGGACAAGTGGGACACGATCCTGGACAAGACCTACGACGGCGGCGTCGACCTGTCCGGCGGCGAGTGGCAGCGGCTCGCGCTGGCCCGGGCGTTGTTCGCGGTCCACGCCGGTGCTGGCGTGTTGGTGCTCGACGAGCCGGCGGCGGCACTCGACGTACGCGCGGAGGCGCAGCTGGTGGAGCGTTACCTCGAGCTCACCAGTGGTGTGACGTCGTTGATCATCTCACACCGGTTCTCCGTCGTCCGCGACGCGCATCGGATCTGCGTGCTCGCCGACGGTCGGATCACCGAGTCCGGCAGCCATGACGAGCTGTTGAAGCTTGGCGGCACGTACGCCTCGATGTTCCGGTTGCAGGCCGAGCGCTACGTCACCGGTGCGCTCGAGACCGAGCTGGAGGCGGTCGATGGATAGGCCAGTCGATGGATAGGCCAGTCGATGGATAGGACAGTGCGGATCCTGCGGCTCTGGCTCGGCACCGCGTTCCGGGCCGCGCCGGTGCTGATGGGGATGTTGTGCCTGCTGGTCGCCGTCCAGTCGGTGACGTCGCCGATGCAGACGTACGGCGTCAAGCTGCTCGTCGACGGTCTGACCGGCTCGACGACCGCCGCGATCGCGTGGGGGATCGGCGTGATCATCGCCGGATTCGCCGTGTCGTTCGTCAGCATGGTGGTGACCGATCCGATGCGCGACACCGCGCAGGAACGCGTCGCCCGCCAGGTGCACGCCGACCTACTCGATGTCACGACGGGTGTGCCGGGCGTCATGCACCACGAGCGGTCCGACTTCGCCGACCGGCTGGAGCTGATCCGGGAGCGGTCGTGGCGGCTGGGGGTCGGCGCGGAGATCGTGCTCTACGCGGTGGCGACGGTCGCCAACACGGGCACCGTGCTCGCGCTGCTGGTGTCGGTCCATCCGCTACTGCTGGTGCTGCCGTTGCTCGGGTCGGCGCGGATCTGGTCGGCGTACGTCAGTGGTCGGCTGGAGCAGGAGGCCTGGGAAGACACCATGGTGCAGGAGCGCCTGACCGACCGGCTGGCCGAGATCGCGAAGGATCCGCGAAGTGGCCTGGAGCTCCGGGTCTTCGGGCTCAACTCCGTGTTGGTCGACCGGATCATCAAGCTGCAGAACGACCGCTATCGCGTGCTGCTGGGCGCCACCCGGCGGGGCGGGCTGATGGACGGCGCGGTGCGGCTGGGATTCGCGGTCGCCTACATCGCCGCGGTGATCTGGATGGTGTGGCGGGCACGTCAGGGCCAGGCCAGTGCGGGCGACGTCGTACTGCTGTTGCTGATCGCGCCGCAGATCGACCAGATGACCGGTGGGATCGCGCAGAACGTCTACTGGATGGGTGAGGTGATCCGGAGCTTCGCGCGCTACGACTGGCTGCGCGAGTACGCCAAGGAGCACGCGTGGACCGGAGCCAGCACTCCGGCGCCCAAGCGGCTGACGTCCGGAATCGTCCTGCGGGACGTCGGATTCGCCTACCCCGGGGCCGACACCTCGGTGCTGTCCCACGTCGATCTCAGCCTGCCGGCCGGCTCGACCGTGGCACTCGTCGGAGAGAACGGCGCCGGCAAGACGACACTGGTGAAGCTCCTCGCGCGGCTCTACGACCCCACCGAGGGAGCCGTTCTGGTCGACGGCATGGACCTGCGCGAGATCCAGCCCGGCGACTGGCGGCGACGGATGTCGGCGAGCTTCCAGGACTTCACGAAGTTCGAGTTCTCGGTGCGAGAGTCGGTCGGTATCGGTGATCTCGCCCGGATGGACGACGAACACGCAGTGGAGACCGCACTCCGTCGCGGCGACGCGGTCGGCCTCGTCCGTGACCTGCCGAACGGACTGGACACCCAACTGGGCAAGCGCTTCTCCGAGGGCGTCGAGGTGTCCGGCGGCCAGTGGCAGCGACTCGCGCTGGCCCGTGCGTTCATGCGGGACGAGCCGCTGCTGTTGCTGCTCGACGAGCCGACCGCAGCACTCGACCCGGCCGCCGAGCACGCGTTGTTCGAGCAGTTCGCGGCGGCGGCCAAGGTGGCGGCGGCCCGCACGGGCGGGATCACGGTGCTGGTGTCCCACCGGTTCTCGACCGTACGCATGGCCGATCTGATCGTCGTCCTGGAAGACGGTCGGATCACCGAGACCGGAGCGCACGAGGAACTGGTCGGCAACGGCGGGCGCTACGCCGAGCTGTTCGACATGCAGGCCCGCGCCTACCGCTAGCGGTCACGCTCGTCGGTCCGTCGACAGTTCTGAGGACGGGTGAAGATCATCATGGAGAAGTGGGCACCCGGATCGCTCGGAGTGCCCGACTTCTCCATGATGATCTCCCTGAATGGCTTCACAGCTGCGGTTCGGCACGAGTCCGCAGCGGTGCCGCAGCTGTTCTGGTCGCTCGCGGCACACAAGGCGGCGGCCAGCGGCGCAGCGCAGATGATCGCCGCCACCTGCCCCGGTAGGTCCTGCCGTGAGCGGGCGGTGGTCACGGCGAGGCCCCGAGGCGGCGCTGCCGTGGGCAGGCTCGGGCGGCGGCGAGGAGCGCGTGGACCTGGACGCCGACGTTCCCGACGTCATCCAGCGGGGTCGGGAACTGCAGCCGGACATCGCTGTGGTCGTGTGCACGTTCGAGGCGAAGAACGATTCCGTAGCGGTCGATCGCGAGCGGCGCCACGCGGGTGACGCCGTACATGAGCTGCGGATCGGCCAACCGGGTCAGCCTGCCCACGACGTCGGCGTGTGCGTCCACGAGATGGGTGAGGAGGGCCGCCTCGCGGGTGGCCACCGGATCGGTCGCGGCCTGGGCGAGGGCGTCGAGGGGACGTCGACGGTGCCCGCCGCGGTGTCGAGGGTGGCGCGCGTGGTGTCAAGGCGTACCTCGACGACAGGTCCGGTTGACCCGGATGCGGAACGGACAGACGTGGCCGGGCTGGAGGAGCAGGGCGTGAGCGGGCCGGAGAGGGTCACTCGCGCGCGCACGCGGTCCCGGTGGGTGGTGGGCGCGACATCGGTGAACTCGGCGACGGCGTCCAGCGCCCCGCCGGGCGCGCGGGCGATCTGGGTCGCGAGGTGGCAGTCGGTCGGGAGTAGTAGGTCCAGCCGGCCCTGCTCGTCGAGCGAGTGCGGTCCGACCACCATGGAGCGATGGCAGTTCGCCGTGACTGTCAACGAGTCCGCCGCGACGACCACGGAACGGATCCGCTCCGCGGCGGTCGGCTCGGACTTGCTGTCGGGTGCATAACCCACGAGAGCCTCCATAAGGTTAGGCTTCCCTAAGTTAGGGTGGCCGGAGCGGAGTGACCAGCTTTTCTCCGGGTGGTCAGTGCGTCTGTCCGTGTTTCCAGTAGCCACAGAGCACGATGTTCTGCTTCGACACGCCGGAGCTGACCCAGTGTCGACGCAGCGTGGTCGGCAGGGCGTGCTCACCAGCAACCCAGCCGTAGAACGGATCTGCCGGCAGCGGTAGAGCCTCGGCCGCGGCGAGTACGGCACGACCGGGAACGGCGTCGGCATCTTCGCGTACGACCCAGGTCACGTCGACCTCGGCGGGCGCGTCGACGTCCTGTCGGTCGGCGGCAGTCGGCATCTCGACGAGCGCCTGCCCGACCGCGTCCCGCGGCAGGGACCCGAGGATGCCCGCGACGGCGGGCAGCGCCGTCTCGTCAGCCACCAGCAGGACCCGGCGCAGCGACGCTGGCGGATTGAAGCCGATGCCCTCGTCGAGAATCGCCACCGCGTCACCGACCGAGCAGGTCTCCGCCCAACTGGCGGCGGGCCCGGCGGTTCCGTCCGCCGCCGAACCGTGGAGTACGAAGTCCACGTCCAGTTCCGGCCCTTCGGCGCCGTCCGCCCGGTACGCCCGCACCGTGTAGTTGCGCAGCACCGGCCGGGTCGCCTTCGCAATCTTGAGGTACTTCAGGTACGAGACCGTGTCGAGTTTCTGCGGCAGCCGGGACAGTACGCCCCGCTGGTCCTGCGACACCGGGATGAACAGCCGGAACCACTGGTCGAATCCCATTGCCACGAAGTGCTCGATGTCCCCGCCGCCGAGTGTGACGCGTACGAAGGTGGGCGAGATCCGCTCCCGCCGCAGCACATGCAGGGTGAGGAGTTGCGATTTCGCTGGCTTGACCCTGGCCGTCTCCAGGTTCGACGTCCGTGCCATGTCGTTCCTCGCCTCCAGTCCTGCACGATGGGCGACCGATTCGCGTCCGTTCTCGAATCGGGCGACCCTCGACCTCGCACCTAGCAGTTAGGTTAGCCTAAGGTAACGCGATCGGACGCAGGAAGGACCCCGATGCTCATCGAAAGCTGCCCGGGCCCGGCGAGCACAGTGGACCCCGGAGGCAGCGGGGAGTCCCGACCGATCCGCACTGCCGAGTCCGCAGCCCGGTGGGTGGAGCGGCACCGCGCGGTGGTCTTCCCGTACCACGATCCCTCGGCGAACGATCGACGGCTGCTCACCATCGAGGATCTCGTACATGACACGCTGCCGTCCCAGGTCGAGCAACTGGTGGGCAACGGCACTCCCCGACCGGCCGCGGGGATGTACCTCACGGGCTGGTACGTCGGCGTCGCGGCGTCGTTCCTCGGACTGTCCCTCGCCGCGTCGGGAGCCGGATATCTGCTCGGCCGTGACTCGACTCTGTGGTGGCGTCACCCGGCCGGCTACGCAGACGCCCTCGAGATCGCGGAGCACACCAGGGCCGTCGTTCTGTACGGCCATGAGTGGAGCGGCCGCGCCGGCGTACGTACCGTCGCCACCCGGTCCGAACAGGCCGAGCTCGTCGTGGCCGCCCTGGTCGAGACCGTCACGCCGATGGTCGACACTCTCCAGCGCCTCACTCGGGCCGGTCGGATCGGCCTGTGGCACGAGGTCGGCGACGCGATCGGTGGTGCACTGGTCCACCAGGACACGGTCCCCTCGACGCCCGAGACGGTCGACCTGCTCCGAGGGCTGGTCGCCGCATCCGCCGGGCCCTGGAAGCGGCAGCCACGCATCGAGTTGTACGCCACCGACCACGGGCGGGTGTGCGTGACACACAAGGGCGGCTGCTGCATGGCATTCACCGTGGCATCCACCGAGATTGGCGGTGACGGACCCGACCTCGACGCCGACCATGCGGCGTTCCAGGAGGCCTTCCCGCGCGCCCACGGACGGCCGGACTACTGCGCTACCTGCAAGTTCCGGCCCTTCGACGAGTCGGCCAGGATGCAGGTGTGGTGGCGCGAACGCGCACGCCTCGCGAAGCTGACGACCTAGGTGTTGCGGGCAAAGAGGTTGTTGACGGCGTCCCGGACGTCGACCTGACAATGCGTCACGAGGGGTTTGGGCCTTTCGCGCGTACATCGCTCGGTAGTCCCGTGGCGTGATGCCGATCCGGCTGGTGAAGTGTTGTCGTAGGGACTCGCTTGATCCCAAGCCGTAGCGGTGGGCGATTTGGTCCATGGGGAGTGTCGTCGTTCGAGCAACTCGCGGGCGCGCTCGATCCGTTGGTGAAGCATCCACTGTGTGGGAGCGAGCGAGACGTCCTTCTCGGCCGGGAGAGGGGACTCGATGAACTAGCGTTGCCCCGTCTGTCGATCGGTTCCGACACCACCCATCTCACGACGAAATCAAGTGTCGATGAGTCTCGACACCACCCTCTGTCTGAGAAC
>JBOHED010000259.1:0-2717 GCA_050700915.1 Actinopolymorphaceae bacterium
ACCTGCTCGCGCAGGTGCTCGCCAACCTGCTCGACAACGCCGTACGCCACAGCCCGGCCGGCCAGGTCGTGACGCTCGACGCCGCGCCAACCGGATCGGGCGTACGCCTGACCGTGAAGGACAAGGGGCCCGGCATCCCCGCCCCGGAACGGGCCCGCGTCTTCGAACGCTTCTCCCGGCTCGACGCCGGCCGCGCAGCCGACGACGGCGGCACCGGACTCGGCCTGGCGATCACCAAGGAGATCGTCGAGCTCCACGACGGTTCCATCCGAGTCACCGAAGGTGCTGGCTGCACGATGACCATCGACCTGCCAGGAAGGATCCCGATAACCGACCCGTCGCCCGGCACCACTGGTACGTCAAGCACCATGCCAAGTCCGGCGAGACCCGCCGAGGCGCCCGTCTCCGCAGCCGCCACCACGGCTCCCGATCCGGCGACCGGTGTGACGACGGTGACTGCCACGGCCGTGCAGGCGAGTGCGGAGGGGACCGACGCGAGCACGGAAGAGCCTGGCGCCACCACACGTCCCGCGGCCACGACCAGGACGCCGCCCGCCGCTCCCGCCACCACGTCCACCACGGCTGGCGCACCCACGAAGCCTGCAGCCAACCCGTCCACCTCCACCGCAGCCACCCCGGCATCCGCCGCGTCCGGCCCGGCAACCGCGTCCGGCCCGGCTACCGCGTCACCACCGGCCGCCGCGCAGGCGCCCACGCCGCCGTACGTTCCCCCGCCGCTCTTTCCCAAGCCCGATGTACCCGAGGCGCCCGACTGGCTCCTTCCAGCAGCAGGCGCCGTCGGCGTCGTGGCGGCGATCTCGCTGCCCAACAGCCCACCGGGGCTCGGTCTGCTCGTCGTCGCGATCGCCGTGGGCGCGGCCGTCGCACCCGCCCTGTGGCGGCGGATCGACGCGTGGTCGGCGACCTTCGCGGCTCTCGCGTACGGCCTCATCGGCGTCGCGGTCCTCCGGGACGCCGACTGGCTGGTGTCGCTGCTGCTGGTCGCGGCGTTCCTGCTCGCCGCCCTCGCGATCTCCGGGCGAGGGCGCGGCTGGCCCGGCGTGATCGGCGGCGGGCTGTCGGTGTCACTGGCGGTCTTCCCGCTGCCGTGGTTCGTCAAGTCGGCCCTCACCCAGGTCGGGAGGCACCGGCGGCTCGGACCCGCGCTGGTGGGCGCCGGGCTGACCGTCGTCCTGTTGGCGATCTTCGGTGCGTTGTTCTCGTCGGCCGACGCGGTCTTCTCCTCCTACGCCAGCCGGCTGTTCGTCACCGGGTGGCTGGACTCCTGGCCGGAGCGGGCGTTCGTGTTCGTGGTCTTCGGCGTCCTGGTCGCGGCCGCGATCCTGGTCGCCCTGCGACCTGTCGCGGAGCCGGAGCCACGGACGACCCGGGCGCGGGTCGGCCGGGCGATGTGGCTCCTCCCCCTCACCGCGCTGAACCTGTTGTTCGCGACGTTCGTCCTCGTCCAGCTCTCGGTCCTGTTCGGCGGACAGCGCCAGGTCCTCGAGACCGCCGGGATGACCTACGCGGAGTACGCCCGATCCGGGTTCTTCCAGCTGGTCTGGATCAGCGTCTTCGTCCTCGCGATCGTCGGGATCGTGACCGGCACTCTCAGCGTCCGAGGGCGGGACCGTTGGGTGATCGCGGGCCAGCTCGCGGTGCTGTGCGGGTTGACCCTGGTGGTCCTGGCGTCCGCGCTGCAACGCCTCACGCTCTACGTCGACATGTACGGGCAGTCCCGAGTCCGCGCCTCGGTCGATGCCACGATCTTCTGGCTCGCCGCGGTCTTCGCGCTGGTCCTGCTCGCCGGTGGGCTACGCGCCCTCGGCCGTGGCCGGGCAACCTGGCTGCCACGCACCCTGGTCGCCGTCACCGCCGCGGGAATGCTGGCGTTCGCGGCCTGGAATCCCGACCTGCAGGTCGCGCAGACGCAGCTGAACGTACGTTCCGTCGACTCGCTCGACGCCGACTATCTCGGTGGGCTGGGCGCTGACGCCGTACCCGTCCTCGACACCTTCCCCGAGCCGACCCGCAGCTGCATCCTGCAGGAGGTCGTCGAGGGCAACTCCCTCGACGAACCCGACCCGTGGAACGGCTGGAACCTCGCCCGGGCGCGGGCCCGGGACGTCGTCGCCCGCCACCCCGTGGACACCTCGGTGTCCTGCACGTACACGTATCGCTGAGGGCCGCCGGGGTGGAGCGTGCAAATCCCACGCTGAGCAGGCGTTCGGTACCCGAGATGGGTGTCGACGCCCATCCCGGCTACCGCAGGCATGCTCAGCGTGGTCATTTACCGCTCAACTCGGCGTCTACGCAGGGACCGGCGGATGCCCAGTCCGGCAGCAGCGCGAGCGCCTCGTCGCCGAGCGGATTGACTCCCGGCCCGGCGGCGAGCGCGTGCGCGACGAGCGCGTGCAGGCACTTCACCCGGTCGGGCATGCCTCCGGCGGAGACGCCGGCGATCTCGGGAACGTCGTCGATCGCCGTCCGGTGGTCGAGGTAGTGCTGGTGGGCGCGGGTGTAGGCGTCGGCGAGCTCAGGATCCTCCCGGAGCCGCCGCGTCCACTCCCGCATCAGCCCGCTGGCCTCGAGCCGTCCGATCGCCGACGCCAACCTCGGACAGGTGAGATAGAACGTCGTGGGGAACGGAGTCCCGTCCGGCAGCCGCGGCTCGGTCTCCACGACATCCGGCAGGCCGCAGCGGCAACGGTGTGCGA
>JBOHED010000260.1:0-5604 GCA_050700915.1 Actinopolymorphaceae bacterium
TCACCTACCGGCACCTGCTGCCCGCGGCGGGACGCCCACTGCTGGCTCTCGGGCTGGACGAGTACGTCGAGCTGACGGCGCGGATGCTGGCCGGTCTCGTCGCGGCGGAGCGACCGGCCCTGCTGCACGTGTCGTCCGGGCACCGCGGGTTCGAGTCGGCGCTGGCCGGCAACGCGGTGGCGCGGTGGGCCGGAATTCCCTGGCTGTACGAAGTCCGCAGCTTCTTCGAGACCACCTGGACCGATGATCCGCGGTACGCCGAACGTGGCGAGTACTACGAGCGCAGGTTCGCCACCGAGACCCGGATGATGACGGCCGCCGACCTGGTGGTCACCCTGTCGGGCCCGATGCGCGAGGAGATCATCCACCGGCACGGCGTTCCCGCCGAGAAGGTCAGGGTGGTCCCCAACGCCGTCGACATCACTCGCTTCGTACCCCAGGATCGCGACCCCACCCTGCGGCACACGCTCGGGTTGACCGACACGTTCACGCTCGGCTACGTCAGCAACCTCTCCCATCGGCGCGAGGGTCAGGAGGTCCTGATCGAGGCGGTCGCGAAGCTGCGGGCAGCCGGCCGTGCCGTGAGCGGCCTGCTCGTGGGTGACGGCAACCGTCGTGCGGAGCTCGAACGCCTGGCCAGGAAGCTTGGCGTCGCCCGGCACGTCGTGTTCACCGGCAACGTGCCCTTCGACGAGGTGGCCGGGCACTACGCGCAGATCGACCTGTTCGTGGTTCCGCGGGTCGACGACCGGGCGGCGCGCATGGTGTCACCGCTGAAGCCGTTCGAGGCGATGGCGATGCGCGTGCCGCTGCTGGTCGCGGACCTGCCGGCACTCACCGAGATCACCGGAGCCGGTACGCGCGGCCATTCGTTCACAGCCGGGGACCCGGCCGCTTTGGCGGCTGCTGCCGCCCACCTGATGGACCACGAGCCCGAACGGATCCAGCTGGCCGATGCCGCCGCGTCCTGGGTGGCCGCCGAACGGTCGTGGTCTGCGGTGGCGGACGCGTTCGGAGCGGCGTACGACGAACTCCAGACGACCAACCCCACCCGCGGCGAGGCGCTCGCGACGGCCGGCGGGAGCGCGGCGTGCTGATCACCAGGCGGCTCGGCCACGAACCCGGCCTCGCCCTCGACGACACGCTCCGCACGCTGGCGAACCACGACTGGTCGACCAGCGGTGGCGGCCTGCTGGCGTACTACCCGGTCGTCCGCGGAAACCCCTTCCAGGCGCTGCTCTACTCCCGGCTGGGCGAGTCCGGGCTCACGCCGGTTCCTACGTACGACATCGACACGACGCTCGCGGTCGCCGATGCCCTCGCCGGCAGCGGACTCGAGTTGGTCACGCACATCCACTGGCTCAACGTCGTGATGGCGAAGGCCGACGACGAGTCGATGGCCCGCGAACAGTCGAAGCGCTATCTCGAACGCCTACACGCGTTGCGGGACCGCGGCGCCAGGCTGATGTGGACCGTCCACAACATCCTCCCGCACGAGACCCGGTTTCCGGAGCTGGAGGCCGAACTCCGTCAGGGCGTGGTCGACGCGGTCGAACGGGTTCACGTGATGAGCCCGCGCACCCGCGAACTCGTCGCGCCCTGGTTCGACATTCCCGAGTCCAAGGTGCTGCCGGTGCCGCATCCTGGCTATCACGATGTCTATCCGTCGTGGCTGTCGCGGCGGCAGGCGAGGGCGGAGCTGGGTATCGCGCCGGAGGTGACGGCGTTCCTGTTGATCGGGCGGGTCCAGCCGTACAAAGGGCTCACCGAACTCCTCGACGCGTTCGACCTGCTGTGTGAACGCGACCCTGGCCGCTACGTCCTGCTCGTGGCCGGCCCGCCGAGTCGCGACGACGAGGCGCAGGCATTCCGCGAGCGGCTTCTCACCCATCCGGCCGCCTACGCGGCGTTGCGCAAGGTTCCCGACGACGAGCTGCAGGTCTATCTCCGGGCGGCGGACGTGGCGGTCTTCCCGTACCGGCGGTCGCTGAACTCGGGTGCTCTCGCGCTCGCCCTGACGTTCGGGCTGCCGGTGGTGGTGCGGGACGATCTCGGCGGTGATGCGCAGTTGAATCCGTCGTACGCGGTGCAGTACGCCGGCGACCGCGTTGCCGGCATCGTCGACGCGCTCGTCGAGTCGGGCCGGTTGGTCACACCAGCCGCCCGGGCGGCTGCCACCGATGCGGCCGCACAGCTCACACCGGCGCGGGTGTCCGCGACCTTCTCGACCGCGATCCGCGACTGGATCGACGGCGACCACGCCGGCCATACCGGCCACGGCGGGCACAGCGACCACGCCGACCACGCCGACCACGCCGACCACGGCGACCAGGTAAGTGGAGGTAGGCAAGAGTGACCGTTGTCCACATCACGGGAGCGCGGCCCAATTTCCCGAAGGCCGCGCCGGTGATCGCCGCGCTGCGGGGCCGAGGTGTCGCCCAGCAACTGGTCCACACCGGCCAACACTACGACGACAAGCTGTCCGAGGTGTTCTTCCGCGAGCTCGATCTGCCTCGCCCCGACGTCAACCTCGGCGTGGGATCGGGCTCGCACGCGACCCAGACCGCCGCGGTGATGATCGCACTGGAGGAGCGGTTCAGCGCTGAGAAGCCTTCCCTGGTTGTCGTCTACGGCGACGTCAACTCCACCTTGGCAGCCGCGCTGGTGTGCTCCAAGATCGGCGTACCACTGGCACACGTCGAAGCCGGCCTGCGCAGCTTCGACGTGACGATGCCGGAGGAGGTCAACCGCAAGGTCACCGACGTGCTCTGCGACCTCGCGTTCGTGACCAGCCCGGAGGCGATCGCGCACCTCGCCCGCGAAGGCGTACCTTCCGATCGCATCCACCTGGTCGGCAACCCGATGATCGACACGCTGCTGGCCCACATCGACCGGTTTGACCCTGCGCCGGTGCGCGAGGCCTTCGGCCTGTCCGGTGCGTACGCCGTCGCCACCCTCCACCGGCCCGGCAACGTCGACGGTGCCGAACAGGCGGTCGCGCTCGTGCAGGCGATGCACAAGAGCGCGGACCTGCTACCGATCGTCGTACCCCTGCATCCGCGCGGACGGGCCCGGCTGCTCGAGCTCGGTTTCGCCGACCACCCAGGAATCCGGGTCGTCGAGCCGCTCGGCTACATCGAGTTCATGTCGCTGGTACGCGGTGCCACTGCCGTGCTCACCGACTCCGGTGGGGTCCAGGAGGAAACCACCGTGCTCGGCATTCCCTGCCTGACGCTGCGGCCCAGCACCGAGCGGCCGGTGACGATCTCACACGGTACGAACAAGCTGGTGCGAGCCGACTCGCTCCCGCACGAGCTGCAGGCGGTACTCGACCGGGGCCCCCTGTCATCCTGGCCGGTTCCGCCGCTCTGGGACGGAAGGGCAGGCGTACGCATCGCCGAGGTTCTCCAGCCCTGGTTGGCGACCGCCGAGGCGGGCGGTGCCGCAACCACCGGCCCGGACTCGATGGCCGCAGCCGCAGCCTCGCCGACAGCTGATACCAGCCCGCGTCGTGGTGCCGCAGCTCCTGCAACCGAGGCGGCCACTGCTACCGACGCCGCCTCAACAGCCAGCCGCCCGCCCGGGTCCGGCGACGCCGGGGCACAGACCGCTCGGTGAGCGACACACCTCCGCGGATCATCCTGGCCACCAGCAATGGCACCGGGATGGGCCACCTCGCCCGCCAGGCCGCCGTGGCGCTGGCGTTGTCCGGACCGGTCGAGCCGATCATCTTCTCCCTCTCGCAGGCGGTCCACGTCGTGGTTCGGCACGGTCTGCGGGCGGAATACTGCCCCAGCCACCACCGGAACTGGATGCCGCACCTGTCGTGGCACGGCTACCTCGGCGAACGGCTGAGCGCGCTCCTGTCCGAGACCGGTGCCCGGGTGCTGGCCTTCGATGGCGTGGCGCCGTACCTCGGCCTGCTGCGGGCCCGGGCCGCGCATCCGGAAGTGGCGTTCGTCTGGGTACGCCGAGGGCTGTGGCGGGCGAGCGCCAACCGCCGCGCGCTTGCCGCCCGGACGTTCTTCGACCTCGTCGTGGAGCCCGGCGACCTCGCCGCCGCCGCCGACAGGGGCGCAACGGCGACGTTGACCGACGCTGTCCGGGTGCCTCCGATCTCGGTCCTGGAAGCGGCTCCGCCGCTCTCTCGAACCGAAGCTGCCGCCGCCATCGGGCTCGACCCTGACCGACCCACCGCCCTCGTCACCCTCGGCGCCGGGTCCATCAACGACACCCGGACGCCCGCGCTGGCGGCGATTCGTTCGTTCCTGGAGACGCCGGACTGGCAGGTCGCCGTCACCCGTGCGCCGCTCGCCCTGGCCGGCCTCCCCGCCACAGCCGCCGCCCGGGTCCACGAACTGGTCGACGTCTACCCACTCGCCCGCTATCTCTCCGCTTTCGACGCCGCCGTGGGAGCCGCGGGCTACAACACGGTCCACGAGTTGCTCCCCGCCGGTGTACCGACCCTGCTGGTGCCCAACTCCGCCACCTCCACCGACGACCAGATGGGCAGGGCGCGGTATCTCGCCGCCGGCAGGCTCGCCCTCTGCGTCGAGAACGACAGTCCCGAGGCGATCGCCCGATGCGTTGGCCGGTTGGTCGACCCCGCTGTCAGGTCCGACCTCGCCAAGGCGTGCAAGGCGCTGCCCGCTCTGTCGGGTGCCTCCGCCGCAGCCAAGCTGCTGATCACGTTGATGGACGGCTACGCCATCCACGAGCCCACGCTGCACGAGCGTGTACGGACGATCGACTTCACCGTGCGGGCCCGCCTCATGCGTACCCTCGGGCCGTTGGGCACAACTGCGGTACGGCGGATCCTGGGCCGCCTTCCGGCACCCGGGCCGATCCAGCCGCTAGGTGTCCGGCCGCTCGTCACCGACGACCTCGATCCCGACGTGCTCCGCAGCGACGGCCCGGTGGAGCACCTGTTGCCGGGCAGCTCGGCGGCGTACCGGCTGCGGCGGCTCACCATCGCCCACCATGCCTACCGCTGGCCCGCCGACAGTGCGCGCATGCCAGCGTCCTGACTCCGCATGGCATAGACCGCTGAAAACAAGAAGAGGGCCGCCCGTGTGGGTGGCCCTCTTTCTTGGTGTGGTGTCCGGCGGTGTCCTACTCTCCCACAGGGTGGCCCCTGCAGTACCATCGGCGCTGGAGGGCTTAACTTCCGGGTTCGGTATGGGACCGGGTGTTTCCCCTTCGCTGTGACCGCCGTAACGTTGTGAAACAGTCGTCACCACTGTCCAGTTTTCGCCCCCCCCGGGGGGTTTCGGGGGGATGGTTGGTGGTTTGTTGTTTCAGAACCGCATAGTGGACGCGTAGCACACTCTCAAGTTTTTGTGTGTGTGGTGGTGGCAAGCCCTCGGCCTATTAGTACCAGTCAGCTGCACGAGTCTTGTGGTCCTCGCTTCCACTTCTGGCCTATCAACCCAGTCGTCTACTGGGGGCCTTACCCGGTCGAGCCGGTGGGAGACCTTATCTTGAAGCGTGCTTCCCGCTTAGATGCCTTCAGCGGTTATCACTTCCGAACGTAGCCAACCAGCAGTGCACCTGGCGGTACAACTGGCACACCAGAGGTCCGTCCGTCCCGATCCTCTCGTACTA
>JBOHED010000261.1:0-3231 GCA_050700915.1 Actinopolymorphaceae bacterium
CCGCAACCGCGTCGGCCAGTCCTTCGCCCCGAACTCGTCGACGTCGCCGCGCAACAGGTCGCGGATCACGAGATCCTGCTCGGGCCCGGACAGCAGCCGCGGCATCGGCCGGTCATGCAGGACCGCCTCACCGCGCAGCAGGCCGAAGGCGTACGAATGGAACGTCCGTGCCAGTGGCTCCCGGATCGTGCGGTCGAGACGCGCGGCGATCCGGTCCCGCAGCTCCGCGGCCGCTCGGCGTCCGAACGTCAGCAGCAGGACCCGCGCCGGGTCCAGCCCGTCGTGTTCGATCCGGTCGACGGCGGCCTCGACCAGCGTCGTCGTCTTGCCGGTGCCAGGGCCGGCGAGCACCAGCAACGGGCCGCCCCGGTGCTCGACGACCTGGCGTTGCGCGTCGTCGAGCGTCGGCGCGGTCTGGTGCGTGGCCGGCCGGTCGTGAGTACGGCGGACCAGGCGGTAGGCGGGAGCGCTCTCGGCGGGTCCACGGGTGGCGAGCTGCGTTCCAGACACGTCCGGCATTCCATCAGAAAGATCCGACAACGCGAAGGATGGCGACACGTTGCGCGGTCGAAACCCGAGGGGGCCGTCGCCAGTCCCTTTGCCTCGAGGCGCTGGTCCGACGGGAGCCAGCACGCACAGCACGGGTGGTAGGGCGGCGCGGAGATGATCATCGTCGTGGGCATCCGCGCTCTACGCGGCCTTCGAAGCCTCCCAGCCGGAGCATCTGGCTGGCTCAGCAGATGACAAGACGCCGCAGCGGGACACGGTCGCCCTGGCAAAGCGGATCCTTGCCAAACTCTCCTAACGCCCGTCGACAGATAGCGTGCTATTCATGCAGACCGCCGGAGTGGAGTTCAGGAGCGGGTTCTGGTCGAACCTGCATCACACGTTGTACGCCGCTGCGTGGGCCGGACGTCTGGCACGCGGTGACCATGGCCGCGTGCTGGCCGGTGCATTGCCGGCACCCCTCGACGCGTCGCTGACGCCGGATGAGTCACGGGCGTGGAGTGCAGCCGTCGACTACTACGACACGACCCTCGCCTCACACCACCTGCTTTTCGGGCAAGGGATGCGTGCACTCAACGACGCCGTCGCGACCGGCCGCCTCGACGATCCCGCCGTCGCGTCCGGCCTCCGGGCGGTGCTCAACGACGTCACTCCTGCGTACGAAATCCACTACTGGCGTACGCACGACGCCGCCAACCGACGCTGGATCCAGACCACGGCGGATCGGGTACAAAGCCTCACGCCGACGCTGGTCCCCAGGCTTGAGGAGCTGTACGGCGAACCCTGGCCAGCCGATCCCGTCCCCGCCGACATCGTGTGGGTCGGCAGCCGCGAGGGCGCCTACACGACCAGCGACCCGTCGCACGTCACGATCTCCAGCGGCGACCCTGACGCCCAGGAGTGGGCGGCGGTCGAGACCGTGTTCCACGAGGTCTCGCACCTGCTGACCGAAACCCTCACGCGCGCTATCGACCAGGCCGCGGGAGACAGGACGGCCGCACATCCCACCCTCTGGCATGCCGTGCAGTTCTACCTCACCGGCATGGCCGTACGGCACGAACTCGCCCGCACCGGTATCGACTACCAGCCGTACCTCTACGCGACCGGCTTGATCGACCGCGTCTGGTCCCGCTATCGCGCACCAGTCGAGGACAACTGGCGACCCTTCCTCGACGGCAAGACCACCCGCGACGCGGCAGCCGCCGCCACCCTGGCCGCGCTCACGAATTGAAGGACGCAGCCTCTTCTCCGGCGACCATGACGTGCCGGGTGCAGCGCCGGAAGAACGGAATACGGGTGCGCAGCTCGGTCTGCGTACTCGAACCGTCTCCGAAAAGGGACCGCTCACGCGCGCTGGACACGACGAGGTCGAACGGCGCCCGGTGGAAGTCGTAGAGGTAGAGCCGTCCGCCGGGGCGCAGGACCCGGGCGAGTTCCGGTACCGCGGCGGCCGGGTCGTCCCAGTGATGGAGGCTGAAGGAGGAGACGATCAGGTCGAAGGAGTCGTCGGGAAACTCGAGGCCGGTCACATCGCCGACCCGCGCCACGGCACGGTCGCGATGCGGCTGGAGGTTGCGGTTGGCCGCCGTCACCATGTCCGCGGACAGGTCGATCCCGGTCAGCTTCACATCGGCGCGCCGCTTCGCAATCTCGACCAGGAGGACTCCCGGACCAGTGCCGACGTCGAGCACGGCGCCACCGTCCGGCACGGCATCAGCGACGTCGGCCGCGATCCGGCGGTAGAGCCGGCGCATCACCCGCCTGGCGACGAAATCATAGATCCGGCTGCTCCGGCCGTGGAAAATCGCCGGGGTGTTTCCGGGGTGGAAGTGGCCGTGCGCCCGCATGACGCCTCCTCGGAGTTGTGCGGCACAACTATCATGACACTGTATGCCTGATGGTTGTAGAGAGCAACTCTTACATTGACCGCCCCCTCAGGCGTCGGCAGGGAGGTAGCAGCATGACGAACAACGCGTCCGTACGCCTCCACGAGGCGCTGATGGAGCTGGGCCAGGTCACCGCCCTCTTCCATCCCGACCAGACGATCCCTGGCGAGTCGGTGTCCATGTCGCAGGTGTTCGCCCTGCACGAACTCGACGTCGCTGCTCCCATGTCCCAACGCGATCTCGCGGTACGCCTGTGTCTGGAGAAGAGCACCGTCAGTCGGATGGTCGCAGACCTGGAACGCAAGAAGCTCCTGGTGCGCGAACGCGACCCCGACAACCGGCGGCTCTACCGGCTCCGGCTCACCACCCAGGGACGGACGGCCCACCGGCGCATCGCGCGCCACTTCCACCAGCAGTACCTCCGCTGGGAGGCAGCGATGACCCAGGCCGAGCGGGACGCCCTCCTCATCGGGCTACCCGCCCTGGTCCGTGCGATCCGGGGCGACCTCACGCCTCGAGAAAGTACTGCTCGGGATTCGTGACCCCCGGATACGGGAAGTTCGCGGCGAAGAACGTCTCGGCCACCATGTTGCGGAAGTCGTTCTTCACGACGCCGTAGCCGGGCAGCGCCGTCGAGATGCCCATCGTGTAGAACTCCCGCTTCGCAATGGCGAGAATCTGCTTCATGAGTGCGACCCGTTTCTCCGCGGTCGGCTCGACCAACAGCTGCTCGTAAAGGGCGAACTGTCGCCGTGGCGCGGATGGCGGGCGCATCCCGTCCTTGCCGCCGGAGTTATGCCACTGCGCCCATCCTTCGGCGTATCCGGTGGTGTTGCCG
>JBOHED010000262.1:0-15491 GCA_050700915.1 Actinopolymorphaceae bacterium
TATCTACTTTCTGTCATACCCCCTGCTGGACGAGGAAACGAACATCGTCAGCCTTTCATGATCCACCTATTCCGCGGGATCGAGACGTCCGCCCGATCCGAAAACGGGCTTACGGCCCATTTTCTAGCAGGCCGTCAATCTGCTCGAGACTCACGTTCGTGCGGTATCCACGTCGGCTCACCCGGCGTGGTGGACGGGAGGCTCGGCCTCGCTTCTGAGGGCGAGTGAGTGTCCAGCCGCCGCGTCGGGAGCCGGCCTTCGAATCCGGCCGCCCCTGCCTGATGCGGACAGGGTTACGAACGCGCGTGGCCGGCCGCATCTCGGCGTTGATCTCACCGGCCAGAAGCGTAGGTGTGGTGGCGGCACCCGGGTAGTGGCCACCCTGAGACTGTCCCGATTCGCTGTGCACCATGGGGACTGACCCCACGATCCACCGATTCTCCGCCCCTGGCGGTGCGCTCGATCAGTGGATGAGTTTGCGGGCGGGGGTTCCGTACCCAGGTGGCGGTGCTGTGGGGCATGGTTGCGAGTGCGCGGTGCGCGTGGTGTTGTAGCCAGGGTGTGATAGCTCGGGTGGCGATCCGCTGTGATTGGGTGTGGCGGCGGATGCTGCGCCCAGAGATCGGCCTACCTGGCATTGCCGGGACGCAACCCACAAGAGAGGACAGAGGCACCGGGAATTGAAGTACACGGTCCTACTTGTTCGGAGCGGTTGTCCTGCTGGCCATACCAGTACGAGGAACTCGTGGCGCAGTTGCAGAGTATTGGGTCAAGGTAGAGACCACCACATTCAACCCCGATGTCGAGGGATACATGATGGTCAGCAGCGGCATGGATGACGAGCCCGCCATCTACCCCACGGTCCCCTGCACCATCATCTGACCCATCAGTCGCCCGAAACCCTCGACATCGGCGGGCGGCATGTCCAGGTCGGCGAGGAACGGTGGTGCGCCGCTGGGGCCAGGCTCGGCCAGGAACGGGTCGCGGACGCTGGTGTACCACCGTTGCGGATCCCGCACCGTGAGCACGACCTTGGCGTCCAGGTAGGCCGCGACCAGCGGCCTCCAGTACCAGACCGCCGGCCAGTCGACGGTCGAGCTGTAACCCTCGAAGACGCGGTCCCAGTCAGGGTTGCGCGCGGCGACAGCCTCCCAGCGGGCGATGTGGTCGACGCGACGCATGATTTCGATCGCGTGGTAACAGGATCCGAAGCCGAGCTGCTCGAGCGCGACCTTGAGTGACAGGGTGCCGTGCGGCCGAACCCTGCACCGATGACGTCGAGCACGGTGGAAGCTCCGGGGTGTTACGGACGGCGGCAAAGTGCTGTCCGTATGTCTCACCGTGGTCGAATGGACAAACGCCCTTAGCAGTGCCATCCACAGCCATTCCGTGAGGGGCACTTGTGGCAGCCAGGGTTGATCCCAGCGTGACCCCAACGACCTTCGTTCCGGCTGCGTTAGCCCAGGTCGAGCCAATGGCCGGGCTGCGTGCCTTGTCTGAGGTCGGCGGCGCGCTACTGGATTTTCACCGTGAGCCCTCGGGCGCCCGGGGTATGAGATCTTCAACCAGCGCGTCTCCGCCGGGCTTACACCTCTGGCCGTGAGTGCGCGGCTGTGTTCTCTGCGTGTGTCGGGTCTGTCGACATGACCGGCCAGGCTTGCGTGGTGCATCGTGTCTATTCGACGAAGTTTACGGCTCGCGGGACAGAAGACGGCTCGCGATAGGACGTCCGCCCCTTTAATCGAGCCGGCCGGGTGCCAGCGTGGAGACTGGGTCGGGATGGCATGGCGGAGTTGCACGGGCCATTCGAGATTTTACTGGGTTGCCTGGGCGATTGCGCCGGTTCTTCCCGGACGGGCGCGATGTGCTGCCGTCCCGGCCCTACAAGTTCAGAGAGGTGGCGTATTCGGCCATGACCACAGAAGAATCGGTAGTCGTCGATGTTCCAGTGAGAACGGCCTACAACCAATGGACGCAGTTCGAAGACTTTCCGCGGTTCATGTCAGGAGTCGAGCGAGTGGTTCAGATCGACGACACGCACAACCACTGGGTGACGAAAGTCGGCGGCGTTCGGCGGGAGTTTGATACCCGCATCACCGAGCAACGTCCGGATGAACGCATTGCGTGGACTACAGAGGAGGGCGAGGTTCGCCAGTCGGGCGTGGTGACCTTCCATCGGCTGGACGAGACCCACACCAAGGTGATGGTCCAACTCGACATGCAGCCGCAGGGAGTCACCGAACAGGCCGCTGACAAGCTGGATGTGGTGACCAAGCAGACGGAGGCCGACCTGCGCAGGTTCAAGGACTTCATCGAGGCGCGGGGCGCCGAGACTGGAGCTTGGCGCGAGGAAGTCGACCGACCGAACTGAGGGACACTGAGCCTTCGACGGCTGCCCACTGGGGATATCACCTTGCCAACGGACCTTCTGCGGCACCTCATCGAACGCGGTGCCCGGGAGGCCCCTACCAAGATCAAGGAGGCGGCGCCCCAGATCCTGTCGCGCAGGACACCTGATTCCCGCTCGGCGTATCCGTCGTCCTGGGTAGGAGGGATGCCATGTCGACCCTTCCGGGTTTCGCTGAGTCGTACTGGATGGACTCCACGCCGTCGACGAGCTTCCGCTGGCTGGATAGAGATCTGGCCGTTGATGTCGCGGTGGTCGGCGGTGGCATCGCCGGTCTGTCCACGGCGTGGGAGTTGGCCCGCACCGGCCGTGCGGTTGCGGTCTTCGAAGCTGACCGGATCGCGGCAGGTGTCACCGGTTGCACGACAGCTAAGCTCTCGGCCCTTCATACGTTGATCTACGCGAGGTTAGTCGACACCTTCGGAGGGGAGGCCGGGCGTACGCATGCGCAGTGCCAGCAGGCCGCGATCGAGCATGTCGTACGCACGGTTACTGATCTCGGCATCGACTGCGATCTTGAACGTCTGCCCGCCTTGACGTGGGTAGAGTCCGCTGAGCAACGGGAGCGGCTGGAGGTCGAAGCCGCGGCGGCGCGGGGCTCTGGGTTGGCGGCGAGCTTCGTCACCGACACATCGCTGCCGTTCCCAATCGCGGGCGCGGTCAGGGTCGAGGACCAGGCGCAGTTCCATCCGCGGAAATACCTACTCGGCCTGGCCGACGATCTGGTGCGGCGTGGTGCACTCCTGTTCGAGCAGACCCGGGTGATGGGTCTCGACGAGGGCGATCCCTGCCTGCTGCGTACGGAGAACGACCGGACGATCAGAGCCCAGGACGTCGTGGTCGCCACGCACTATCCGGTGTTCGACCGAGCATTGCTGTTCGCGCGGCTCAAACCGCATCGTGAGCTGGTGGTCGCTTGCATGATTGCGGCCGATCGCGATCCACGAGGGATGTTCATTAGTCCGGAGTCAGGCACCCGGTCAGTGCGTACGGCGCCTGTTCCCGACCGGCCGGGAGAACAGCTGCTCATCGTGACCGGGGAGAAGTTCGAGCCGGGCGCTGGCGGAGTCGTCAAACGGTATGAGCGGTTGGCCGACTGGACGCGGACCCGGTTCGGCGCGGCGGTCATGGAGTACCGGTGGGCCACCCAGGACAACAGCACGACCGACGGGTTGCCCTACGTCGGTCCCTTCCATCCGGGCGCCCGACACGTCTACGTCGCGACCGGCTTCGGCGGTTGGGGTATGACCAACGGCGTGGTGGCGGGCCAACTCCTGTCTGCGCACATCACCGGGTCGGGCCTCCCACCCGAGGCAGAGCTCTACGACCCGCGGCGGCTTCACCCGGCTCGTGAGGCCGGGTCGCTGCTCAAGACGCAGGCGTCGGTGGCGAAACACTTCGTCGGAGACCGGCTCAGGAGGTCGCACCGGGACTCCGTGTCCGACATACCGGCAGGCTCCGCGGCTGTAGTACGCGTGGGTGGAGAGCGGTGCGCCGTCTATCGCGACCCGTCCAGTGCGGTGCATGTGGTCTCGGCCACCTGCACACACCTGGGCTGCCTTGTGGCATTTGACGACGCCGAGCGAGCCTGGGAGTGTCCGTGCCACGGCTCCCGG
This sequence comes from Actinopolymorphaceae bacterium, assembly GCA_050700915.1. Lineage (GTDB taxonomy): Bacteria > Actinomycetota > Actinomycetes > Propionibacteriales > Actinopolymorphaceae > Thermasporomyces. The sequence continues at coordinate 4,024 of JBOHED010000262.1, forward strand.
TTCAGCATCGACGGGACCGTCCTGCAGGGACCCGCGAACCATCCCCTGGAGCCCCGAACGATCGAGGAAAGGCCGCACTGACCATTCCGTCTTGGCAGCGGTTCCTTGACTCCTTGCTCGCACGGTTCGGACCGGCCGGGATCGAAGTGCTCGTGGTACCAGGTCTCCGCCTGTGACAGGACGTGGTCGGATGCTATGGGTTCGACGTCGGTGAGCAACGGCTCGTCGTCCCGGCCGCGGTCGACCAGCCGGCCGCCGAGTACCCATCCGCGATGGCTCCCCGACCGCTCCGCGAGGTGGGCGTACTGCCGACCTGACGGGCCAGCCAGTCGATCAACGGACGGGGCCACCGGTCTGGAGGATCGAGCCGGTTGGCGGAGAGGCCGGGCAGGTGCAGGCCACTCTCGTAGTCGACGCTCGCCTCATGCGCATCGTCGTCTGGTCCGTTGGAGGACCGTGCATAGAGAGCTCGACGGCCGCGGCCGACGTCGACGAGACCCTGCATGTGATCGATCACGACCATCGCGGGTCCTCCCGTTCGTGAGTACTTCCGTACCACGGATATGGAGCACGGCACCGTTTGAAGACTGTCGGCTCGGGCATATACCCCACCTCCAGTGCTCTGCCGCCTCGCCGCAGGTGTCACACCACTAGTCTGCGTCACGGGCGGCCGCGCCACATGCCCGCCGTTTCACGCCGTGCCGCCTGCTCGGCCGCCAGCGTCGAGGCGATGCGGAGGAAGTCTCCCTCCGGGGCGGGTGCGACGGGTCGGGACGCCGTGCCAAACCAGCAGTCGTACCACGGGCGGCCGACCAGCTTCGGATCTCCGCGCGAGTCCGTCGCGCCGAACCACATCTCCCTCCACGTCTGCGCCGCGCATCTCGGGGAACAAACGTGGCACAAGATGCGCCGCCGGAAGGACGTCCACGTGAAGAGGCCGATGAAGCCGCGAACGTACCGGTTTGGTTCCGTCCCGCGCCGGGTCGTGATCGTTGGCGCGGGACTCGGTGGGCTTGCCGCGGCGTGTCACCTTGCCGGCGCGGGGCACCAGGTGACTGTCGTCGAGCGGGACGAGCGTCCCGGCGGGCGCGCGGGGCGGATCGTCCGGGAGGGTTTCACGTTCGATACCGGGCCGACGGTACTCACCATGCCCGACCTTCTGGAGGCGACGTTCCGCGCCGCTGGTGCGGAGATGTCGGACCTGTTGTCGCTGCGAGCCCTCGATCCGTCGTACCGAGCGTGTTTCGCCGACGGCTCGACCATCGCGCTCCGGCACGGGCGTGAGGAGATGGCCGAGGAGATCCGCCGCCAGTGCGGTCGGGCTGACGAGCAGGGCTTCGTACGCTTCTGCGCCTGGCTGGAGTCGCTGTACCAGCTGGAGATGCCGCACTTCATCGACCGCAACTACGACCACGTGTGGGACCTTGCGAGGCCGCTGGCGCCGATCCTCTCACTCCTCCGGCACGGCGCGCTCGGCAGGCTGGAGCACGCGGTCGCGCGGTACTTCTCAGACGATCGTCTCGTACGCCTGTTCAGCTTCCAAGCGATGTACGCCGGCCTCGCGCCGCACAAGGCGCTGGCCGTCTTTGCGATCATCACGTACATGGACTCCGTCCGGGGCGTTTACTTTCCCGATGGCGGGATCGCCGCTGTCCCGGCCGCGCTCGCCAAGGCGGCCGAAGGTGCCGGCGCGACGTTCAGGTACGACGCGCACGTCGAGAGCATCCAGTACGACACCGATGGGGCGCGCGGACACGGCCGGGTACGCGGCATACGCCTGGCGGACGGATCTGAGTTTGCTGCCGATGCGGTGATCGTCAACGCGGACCTGCCGACTGCCTACCGCACGCTGCTCCCCGATCTCACGCCGCCCCGGGCGGTCCGTGGCGCCAGCTACTCGCCGTCTGCGTTCGTCTGGCACGCCGGCGTACGCGGCGTCCCGCCAGTCGAGGTGCGTCACCACAACATCCACTTCGCGGCGGAATGGCGCACATCATTCGACGCGCTGCTGAGGGGTGGACGCCGCATGCCCGACCCGTCGGTGCTGGTAACGGTCCCGAGTCGGAGCGAGCCAGGGCTGGCGCCGGGCGGTTCGTCGGTGTTGTACGTCCTCGAGCCGGTGCCGAACCTCACCGGCAGGGTGGACTGGAGACGCGAACGCCAGGAAACCCGCGATCGACTCGCCTCGCTCGTCGAGAAGTGGGGCTACCCGTGCGACGTCGTGGTCGAGGAACAGGTCGACCCGACCGACTGGGAGCGGCAGGGCATGGCGGCGGGCACGCCGTTCTCCCTTGCACATACGTTCTTCCAGTCCGGGCCGTTCCGCCCCGGCAACGTCGACCGGCGCGTGCGTGGACTGGTCTTCGTGGGTAGCAGCACGGTGCCTGGGGTCGGTGTCCCCATGGTGCTGGTGTCGGGCCGGCTGGCAGCCGAGCGGGTGGAGGAGCTGTGACCTCAAGGATGCCTGTCGATCCGGCCTTGCGTACGTCCTATCGCCTGTGCGGGCGAATAGCTCGGCGCCACGGCAAGACGTACGCGATGGCGGCTCGCCTGCTCGGCCCCGAGCAACGCCGACACGTCCACGCGGTGTACGCCTTCTGCCGGGTGGCGGACGACATCGTCGACGAAGCCCGCGACTGTGATGTCGACGAGATCAGGGAGGCCCTCGAGGCCTTCGGCGGCCGGTTCGCGCGGGATTTCGCTGCCGGAGAGTCCGACCACCCCGTGCTGGCGGCGGTCGTCCACACGGCACGGGCCTTGAACATCGATCCGGCCTGCTTCGACCGGTTCCTTGCCTCGATGGCGATGGATCTCGACACCACGACGTACGCCACGTGGGACGACCTCGCGGCCTACATGGATGGCTCGGCCGCGGTGATCGGCGAGATGATGCTGCCGGTGCTCCGTCCGCACAGCCCGGCGGCGTTCGGCCCGGCGCGTGACCTCGGCGTGGCGTTTCAGCTGACCAACTTCCTGCGCGACGTGGGCGAGGATCTCGACCGGGGCCGCGTCTACCTTCCGCAGGAGGACCTCGCCCGCTTCGGCGCGGACCCGGCAGCGCGGCGGGCTGGTGCGGAATGGCGGAGGCTGATGCGGTTCGAGGTCGCGCGGACCCGCCGGGTCTACGCCTCGGCCGATCGTGGAATCCCCTTGCTGCCCTCGCGTTCGGCGCGATGTGTCCACACGGCGCGGGTGCTGTACAGCAGGATTCTCGACCGGATCGAGCGGGCGGACTACGACGTCTTCAGCGCTCGAGCGCGGGTCCCGGGCCGGGAGAAACTGGCCGTCGCGGCCCGGTCTCTCACCCGTCGGGCGCCCGGCGGGTCGGGAGAAGACCTGGTTGACGAGGGCTGTCGGGTTGGCGACGGTCATGAGGTCCCAGACGGTCTTGGTGGCCCTGACGCTCCCACAGCAGAAGGGCGAGCGTGATGAGGCTGAACCCGAACGCGAAGTCCTCGACCGGGATGTCCCACGGAAACCTCACGCCGCTCGCGTGCTCACGTGCGTACACCACGATCGGCGCGCTGAGCTTGGTGAGCCATCCGTCGACCAGCACCTGGAAGCCGAAGACGATGACGACGGTGAGCCAGTACGCCGAGCTCCGGAAGAGTCCGGTACGCAGGACCAGGAGCTCGAGTGTGACGACGACGAGGACGGACAAGCCGGCGGCCAGGGTGTACTCAGGCATCTCCGGCCTCCCCAGTAGACCGGGTCTCCCCAGCGGACCCGGTTTCCTCACCAGGCCCGGCCGAAAGCTCCGCGTGCCCGTGGAGCAGCTGCCGCACGGCGCCGAAGGTCAGCAGCGCACACAGGGGGATGACCACGAAGAACACCAGTTCCTCGACCGGGATTCCGAGCGGCAGGTTCCAGCCTGTCGTGTACTGGTCGCTGTAGTTCCAGTGCCCGCGGGCGATCGCGAGTGCGTCCCACAGCATGAACACCATGACCACTGGGAGGAGCACGCGGACGACGCGAACCGGCCGTCGGTACACGCGAGCCCCGAGGAGGAACTCGAGCGGCAGCGTCACGAGCAGGCAGCCCGCCATCAACAGCAGGTACTGGTAGCGGTCGATCGGGATGTCTCCTTCGAGTGCGCGCGGTCGTAGCTATCCGATGGTGCGCTTCGCGCGGATCGTCTGTGGCGAGCGTAGTGACGCCACGACGAAGGGCGAGGACCTCGACACGACCGTTCGAGTCGAGTACGCCGATCAGGAAGGGATACGCGCGCATGGCCCTCGAAGGCCCTGATGATCGTTCGACCCGTCGGAGTGTCGGCCAGCGGCCGCCTCGGCTCTGTGATGTCCCCGGTGAGTTCGACCGTGCGGCGCCGACGTACGACCGGCTGGTCGGGGCGAATCCTGGCTACCACGCGCATCTCGGCAGGTCGGCGCGCCGGCTCGGCCTGCCGCCTGGCGACGGGGCCGGCCTGCGCCTGCTGGACCTCGGTTGCGGCACGGGTGCCTCGACGGCTGCGTTGGTGGCGGTCGCTCCGGCTGCCGTGATTGTGGCGGTGGATGCCTCCGCGGGGATGCTTGAGCAGGCCCGCGGCAAGCGATGGCCTTCGACGGTGACGTTCGCCCAGGCGAGGGTCGACGAGCTCGAAGACTCGGGTGTATGCGGGCCGTTCGACGGGGTCCTGGCCGCCTATGTCGTGCGCAACCTTCCCGATCCCGACGCCGCGCTGCGGGATATACGGGCCCTGTTGCGTCCGGGTGCGTCCCTGGCAGTGCACGAGTACTCGGTCGCCGACTCGATGCTGCGGCGCGCGATCTGGCGTGCCGTGTCCTCCGCGGTGATCGTGCCGGCGGGTCGCCTGCACTCGGGTGACCCCACGCTGTACCGCTACCTGCGACGCAGTGTGCTCGACTTCGACGGTGCGCGCGCCTTCTCCGCCCGGCTGAGGCGCGCGGGTTTCACCGGCGTACGGGTGGAGCCCATGTCTGGTTGGCAGCGGGGCATCGTGCACACCTTTGTCGGACGTCGGCCTGGTCCGCGGCCTGGTCCGGGTCCGGTCCGACCGACTGGCGGGGCCAGGACGGCTCCCCGGGTCGGCGGCGGCGCGTGGCGCCCGGGACGGGACCGACGAGCCCGGCTGCTGACCAGCCGGCCGCCGTCGACCAGTCCTGCGCCAGCCCGCTCCGGCCGCGCGGGGGAGAGGCCGGACCGTCCCACCGCCGCCGTCATCGGCGGTGGCATCGCAGGAGTTATGGCAGCGGTCGCGCTGGCCGAACGCGGGGTTCGTGTCACCCTCGTCGAGCGCGAGCAACAGCTCGGCGGACGGCTGTCCGGCTGGTCGACGCGGCTCGCCGACGGCGGCACGGCCACGATGACGCGCGGCTTCCATGCGTTCTTCCGTCAGTACTACAACCTCCGGGCTCTGCTCCGGCGGGTGGATCCGGACCTCGACGAGTTCGTCGGACTGGGCGACTACCCGCTGCTGCACGCGGACGGCCGGAGGGAGAGCTTCGCGCGGGTTCCGCGGACGCCGCCCTGGAGTGTGGTTGCGTACGCGTTGACGAGCCCGTCGTTCCGCACTCGCGACATGCCACAGGTCGACGCGCGGACGGCCCTGCCGCTGCTCGACGTGTCGGTTCCGGAGGTGTACGAACGCCTCGACGGTACCGACGCCCAGACCTTTCTCGACCGCATCCGCTTTCCGGAGGCGGCCCGCGCGCTGGCGTTCTCGGTGTTCTCGCGTAGCTTCTTCGCGGATCCGCGTGACCTGTCCGCCGCCGAGCTTGCGACGATGTTCCACCTGTACTTCCTCGGGTCCAGCGAAGGCCTGTTGTTCGACGTACCCGCCCGGCCGTTCCCGCAGGCGATCTGGGACCCGCTGGCCGCGTACCTCCTGAGCCTCGGCGCCGACCTGCGGCTCGGCACCCGTGTGCGGCGACTGGAAGGTCGACCCCGCGGTCGGGGGCACGTCGTCCACACCGAGGTCGAGCAGGGGGACGCCCGGCCGGTCGAGGTGGACGCGGTCGTCCTCGCCGCGGACGTCGCCGGCCTGCGCGCTGTCGTGGGCGACTCTCCTGGCCTTGGCGATCCCGCCTGGCGCACCCGCATCGGCGCACTCCGCACGGCTCCGCCCTTCCTCGTCTGCAGACTGTGGCTGGACCGGCCGGTCGCGGCCGGGCGGCCGCCATTCCTCGGTACGGCCGGCTTCGGCGCCCTCGACAATGTCAGCGTGCTCGAACGGTACGACGACGAGGCACAGGACTGGGCTCGGCGGACGAACGGCTCCGTGGTCGAACTCCATGCGTACGCCCTGCCGGGCGAAGTCTGCTCCGACGACCTGCGCCGTGACCTGCTGGGCCAGTTGCAGCGGGTCTACCCCGAGACGACCGGCGCGGGAGTCGTCGACCAGCGGACCGAGCTGCGCGCCGACTGTCCGCTGTTCCCGCCCGGAGGTTTCGCAGGCCGACCCACCGTGACCACTCCCGAGCCGACCGTGGTTCTCGCCGGCGACCTGGTCCGGGTCGACCTGCCGGTGGCGCTGATGGAACGTGCCGCGACCAGCGGACTGCTCGCCGCCAACCAGCTGCTCGCGGGCTGGGGCTTGCCGGGCCACGCGGTCTGGAGCGTCCCTGACGGCGGTCGCTGGCGGATGTTCCGAACCTTGGGCCGACTTGCCGGTCCGACCCGCGCACCTGACGCGTCAGCCCATCAACCGGGGAATCCGCCGGAGGACCTGAGGGCGTAACGCCGTTCGGCGTACGCGAGGTCGTCTTTCCATAGCCGTCGGGCGGCCGCCCGCATGAGTGGCCGAAGCGCCGGTGCCGCGCGGCGAGCGACGCCGAACCCACGCCGATCTGAGCACGCGATCGTCGCCTCGATCACTGCGGTCGAGGGCCGCCCTCGATCGTCGACACCGAGCGGCGTCGCATGGGTCTCGACGACGCTCCTAGCTCCCTCGCCGTCAAGGATGCGCATGACGACCGTGCGTGGCTCGGGACAGCTGAACGCGACCCGCACCGGCACGCCCATCCGCCCGACCACCCGGAACGTCACCTCGACCACGAACCGGTCTTGGGTTGGCGGTGGAGCCGGATCCGTCGGCGGGTCCACCACCCGCAGATGAGCGAAGGAGTACGGATGGAACCACGCGCCGTGCCACGGGTCGAGCCGGTTCGCCACCACGTCCTCCGGATCGCAGCGGCCGACGACCGTCGTCACCGCCGCGATGCTGATCGCGTCGGGTGGCCGGTCGGGAACCGTGGGCGCGGGCAGGGGTTCCTCTCGTCCAGGTCCGTCGAGTCGAACCCACGCCAGAACGCCGTCGTCGTAGGCAGGAATCGGGTCCCACCCTGGGAAGCCCTCGGCGCCGAGGCTCAGGCCGTGCCATCGGCAGACCAATCGGCCGGCGTTCACGGCTGCGAGGCACAGCGGCGCGCCCAGATGGGGACACGCACCCGGCCCGGCCTGGAGCACGCCGTCCTCCCCACGCCAGGCGACCAGCTCGACGCCCCCGATTGTCCGGCCGAACGGCCGGTCAGCTGGGACCTCCGCACTCGCCGCGAGCACGAACCAGTTGCCGGACGGACGGGCCTGTGCCCGGTGGAGAGCCGCGCTGATCAGACCCGGTCGTGCGGCGCGCCAGGTCGGCTCCTGCTCCGCCCACCTGGTGGCCACCATCCGCCGTAGGGGCATCCTCGGGCGTCTCGTCGTACCAGCCATTCCCCTCCCTCACAGGCGGACACCCGGCCCGCCGCCCTGACGACCCTTTCGTTCCCACCAGGCCGGCGTGTCCCGAGCCAGACAGTACCCAGCACCATGTTCGACAGTCCGCTAGCGGGCGAGTTGGCCGCGGACGATGGCGCGGCCGGAGTGGGCCGGGTCGCTGTCGTAGGGCTCGGCGGAGATGACAGGAACCGTCTCCGCCGGTGTCCACGGTCGTGGCGGACCCGCTCGCCGAGCAGGCAACTGCATAACCCCACCCTCGGCGGGGAACGAGTCGCCCATGCGGGGGTCGAGGGTTCCGTGGCATGGACATCGCCGCCTCCGTTTTGCATTCTTCCTTCTTAGCCCTAAGCCTGTGGCTCCAGGTAGGAGGTCCTCATGTCCCTCGCGAGACCCACTCCTGTAGCAGAGCCGCAGGGGTTCCTCCAGTCCGTGGAGACGTACCTGCGCGACCTGATCGACGCCGAGCGTCGCTGGATGGGTGCCGACGATGGTCCGGTCAGCGGCGCTCCGGCCGTATTGGGCCCGGCACGCCAGCACACGCGAGATCTCTACGCAGACGTCCACACCGCCGTCGGGGGCGGCAAGCGGCTGCGTCCCACCTTCTGCTACTGGGGGTACGTCGGGGCGTCGGGGCGCACGCCCGGCCGGGAGGTCGTACGCACGTCGGCCGCGCTCGAGCTCCTCCACACGTTCGCCGTCGTCCATGACGACGTGATGGACGGTTCACCGACCCGACGCGGCCGCCCCTCCGTGCACGCGGATCTGTCCGAGAGGCATGCGAGGGAGAGCTGGCGGGGCGAATGTCGCCGGTTCGCCGAGGGCGGCGCAATCCTGATCGGCGATCTCGCCTTCGCCGTGGCGCAGCGGTTGGCCGGCGAGTTCCCTCGACGGGCACGGGCGGTATGGCACCGGATGTGCGCGGAGCTCGTGGTGGGTCAGCACCTGGACGTGCGCGGGAGTGCCACCGGTGAACGGGACGTGGGATATGCGGTGTCGGTGGCGACGCTGAAGTCGGCCGGCTACACCGTCGTCCATCCCCTGCACCTGGGCGCGGCACTGGCCGACAGGTCGGACGGATCCGCCCTGGCGGACTGCTATGCCGCATACGGATACGCGCTCGGTTCGGCGTTCCAGCTCCGCGACGATCTCCTCGGTGTCTTCGGGGATGCCGAAGTCACTGGCAAGCCCGTAGGGGAGGACCTGCGGGAGGGGCGGCCAACGATGCTCCTCGCGGTCGCCGCCGAACGCGCGACACCGGCGGATCGCCGGCTCGTCGAGAGGGCCGGCGCGGACGACCTCACCGAGGCCGAGGTGGAGCAGCTGACCGCCGTCTGCCGACGGACCGGCGCTGACACCGAGGTAGAGCAACAGATCAAGCTCGCTGTAGAACTGGCCCAGCTCGCCCTGGTGGAAGCACCGATCCATCCGCCCGCGGCTACCGCGCTGCGCAGCCTCGCGGAGAACGCAGCCTGGCGACGACGATGACCAGCCGAGAGAGTGCCCGACGTAGCGCTGACGACCCGGAAGCGCTCGCCATTGTTCCCCTCGGCGAGGCAGCCCGGCTGTTGGGTATGCCCTACATGACCGCCTACCGGTACCCCCAGATCGGCCGGCTCGGCCGTCGCGTCCTGTGCCGCCGTCCGCGAACGACTCGGCGCCCACGAGTGGGCTCCCGACGCCGAAAGAGCAGGCCGATGACCGGACCCTGTCCTGCATGGCCACCCACCGCCGAGCGTTCCGCCACCTACCCATCCGCTCCGGGCGGACCGCAGCCCACCGACGGCTCGCCCGACCGTGGCCTCGAGCCGTCGCCGGCAGAGGCGAGTGAGATCATCGACCCGCCGGACGGCAGAGGCTGATGACCGATCGCCCGACGGTCGCGTTGTTCACCAGCGATCTGAGAGTACGAGACAATCCCGCACCCGCCGCGTGCCGACTGTCGCGCGAGGTGGTCCCGCTGTTCGTCCTCGACGACGCGATCCTGCGTGGCCGGTGCGCCTCGCCCAATCGTGCGGCGTTCCTGGTGGAGGCGCAGTGGATCGCCGGGACCGGCAACGACACCAGGCCCAACCGGATGCTCAACCCGGTACGGCAGGGACGCCGGTTCGATCCGGACGGCGTCTACGTGCGTCGGTGGGTCCCGGAGCTGGCGAGCATCGACGGATGCGCCGTCCACGAGCCGTGGCGCCTGTCTGGAAGCGACCGCCTGCAGCTCGCCTACCCGCCCCCATTGGTTGACCCTGCTCCACATCGCACCTGAACGGCTGGCTGAACCCGCGGTGACGGCACACGAGGAAGTCATGCTTGGATGCCCCACGGACACGTCAGCGCACGTCCTGGTCAGTGACGTCCGGCTGGCAGACGTCGTAGACAGCCGCGATGCCTGGATGGTTCGGGCGACGCGGCCATCCACGCCTCACGTACGAACGCCCCAGCGATCTCTGCGTCGGCGGCAAGGTATGGGTGAAGCATCTTGACCGCGACGCGACGGCCGGCCCGGCGGCCTGGGAGCGAAGTAGTCACCAGTCGCGTCAGCCTACGTCTGCATATCGTCGTACCGACACAGTCCGGGGCTGAGGTAGACCAACGGAGTTCATGGGTCAGAAGCGGTGCCATTCCCGGTGATCCGCTCGATCGCCGAACCTGTAATGCAACAGCGTCCGCTGACTCCCGCATGGCCTGGATTGACGCCGAAATTGTTCGACAGCAAATGAGAAGTCCGCCATAGATCGCCGCGTCGGGAATGGCCAGTTGGTTACCGACTGATCCGGTTTCCAGATTGTGACGCTTGGCGCCATGGCAGGCCGAACGTACGACTATCTATCCATCCCTGCGGCGTGTACAGACGAGCGACCCGACGATGATCAGCAGGAAGCCAAAGGCGAGGAATCCGACATCGTACGCAAGCTCATGGGGCCCCGGCCTGACGTGGTGGACGCCGAGGATCTGATGGTCGACGAGCCCTTCCAGCACGTTGAACAACCCCCAGCCGACGACCGTCGATCCGGCGAGATTCCGGCCACCCAACTGTCGATTGTCCGGCATCGACGTACGTGTCGTACGGGTTAGCAGGCCGATCCCCACGACCACGATGAGGAGGCAGGCAAGGAGGAAGAAGCCGTCGGCGATCATGTTGAGCCTGCTGTTCACCTGGCCGGCAACCGGGTACCAAGTCGACAGCAGGTGGTGCCACGCCAGCAGTTGGTGGGCAACAATCCCGTCCAGCAGTCCGCCAACGCCCACACCCAGCACGACACCAGCCGGCAGAATTCCCCGCACCCGACACACCTACCCTCGGGCACGCCCGGGAACCGATGCCGCCCACCTAGATGGTTGATTCCTTGAAGATCGTCAGTGGTCGTAGGTGGTGAGTGATCGTTTGCTGGTGGTGCCGGTGGTCCAGTTGTGCCAGATGCCGGCTGCCATGGCGAGTAGGCGTTGGGCGATGCGGGTGAAGACGCCGGCTGGGGTGCGTCCGCCGTGGGTTTCGAGGTCGAGTTGGCCTTTGAGGGTCTGGTTGACCGACTCGATCCACTGGCGCATGCCGCCGAGGTTGCCGTTGTGGTAGGTCTCGTCCTTGCGGTCCGGGCGGAGCAGCCTCAGGCCCATCGCGTCGGTGAGTTGCTTGAACTGTTTGCCGGCGAAGCCCTTGTCGGCGAGCAGGATCTGTCCGGTGCGGATGAGGTGGTGGTTGTGTTCTAGCAGCGCGGCCAGCACCTCGCGTTCGCCGAGCTTTGGGTGGGCCAGACACCACATGATCGGCATCCCGTCGCCGGAACAGACCAGGT
>JBOHED010000263.1:0-9295 GCA_050700915.1 Actinopolymorphaceae bacterium
TCGGCGAGTCGCCGGCCGCATCGTGCAGGAAGCCGTATCCGTCGGCCGGCAGAGAGTGCAGCACCCGGAGCTGCTGTCCGGCTTCGACGAGGGCGCCATGTCCTCCGCCGACGCCGGCACCGCGCAGCCGGCGCATGAGCAGGAACGGTACGGGCAGTGAAGCGCCGTCCAGCTCGAGCGCAACTACCTCCGGAGCCGCCACGCCGGCGGAGCGGACCGTCTCGCAGGCCCACGCCTCGGCGGCGAGGCTGGTCGCGTCGCCCGCCTTGAGCACGTAGTCGCTGTCGGGCGTCCGGACCATGAAGTCCTGGTTGGCGACGTAACCTGCGAGCGTCGTGACGTCATCGACCGTCGTACGCAGGCATCGCGACACAGCGCCCGCCACGTCGGCATCGTTCAGAGCGACATGTGCCGCCATCGGCCTCAGCTCAGTCATCAGGCAGGAGATATCACAGGCAGGCCGCGGGAGCTGGCAGCCTCGACGAGGCGTTTGTCGTACGCCACGAATGATGTGAGGAGTCCGCTGAACCCTTCGGCGGTGGCCACGTGGATCGCGTCGAGGCTGCGAAGGTACGTTCCAGGAAGGCCTCCGGCCACATCCAGGATCGGATCGGTGACCGGCGCTTGATGAAGGAGCGCGAGCACCGCCCGAAGCGTCGGCAGGGCGCTCGGCTCGGTTCGGGTGAGCGCGAGAGTGGCCTCGGTTCGCACCAGAGCGGAAGCGACCAATGGCCTCGGGTTCCCCGCGATCCAGGTGCGCAAGGCGTCGGACTCCGCGTCCTGGCGGGCGAGCTTGACGATCGCCGAGCTGTCGAGGTAGATCACGCCGGATCGTCGCGTAGCTCGGAAACGATCTCGGCGGTGTCGCTGTCGTTGGTCGCCGGGGTGGGCTTGATCGCGAGCAGTGCGGCGACCCCTCCGGGATTGCTGGCCGGTGTCAGCTTGCCGTCCCGGATGAGTTCGTCCACAGCCGGATCGCCGGTGCTGGGGAGCGGCACCAGCATGGCAATCGGCTGATCGTGTTCGGTGATCAGCACGGTCTCCCCGGCGGCAGCCCGGTGGATCACTCTGGAGGTATGCCGGGTGACCTCCCGGATACCGAGTCTTGTTGTCATGACAAAACGCTATCACAATGTGCCAGTCTGCGGCGCGGGCCCTTTCCAGCTCGTACGACCCCTGAAGGGAGTGGGTAGGAAGAAATGGACCTATTCACAGCGGAAGCCGTAAGCCGTTAACGTCGTCGCTCGAGCAACCCATGCTCGACCACAGGGCGCCACAAACGGGAGGGACAGTCGTGGGTACGACGACGTTACGCAGCGCTTCGGTCGCAGGCCTTGCGCTCATCACAGTGACTGCCCTGGTCGCGGCATGCAGCCCGGCCGGCAGCGGCGACAGCGGCAGGACCGGTTCGGGCGACGGCGCCGGCGGCGCTCCTGGCAAGGACGACGGACCGTTCATTGTGGCGCGTACGGCCGACATCGACCTGGTGGACCCCGCCCGGGCCACCGCGTTTCCCACCGTCCAGACCCTCGACCTCGTCTACGACACGCTGCTGGAGACCGACGACGACGGCGAGCTGCGACCCGGGCTCGCGACCAAGTGGACCGTCGACGACGACGGTAGGACGATCACCCTGACCCTCCGCGACGGCGTGACGTTCCACAACGGCGAGACGTTCACCGCCGCCGACGCCAAGGCCACACTCGAACGCGTCCTCGACGAGGAGACCGGTTCCGTGGTCGCGTCGTACTTCGGAAACGTCGACGCCATCGAGGCACCGGACGACGAGACGCTGGTCCTCCGGCTGAGCCGGCCCGACACGGCGCTGCTCAACGTGCTCACCTACGTCGGCACCTCGGTCCTCGACCAGACCGACATCGAAAAGGGAACCGTGCAGCGCGCGGTCAACGGCACGGGTGCGTTCCGCTGGACCGAGTGGGAGCAGGGGCAGAAGGTCACGCTCACCGCCAACCGGGACTACTGGGATGGCGCGCCGACGCTGCCCACGGTGGAGCTGCGGGTCATCCCCGACGAGTCGTCGATCCTGTCCGGCATGGTCGCCGGCAGTCTCGACCTCGGCATCATCTCCGATCCCAGTGTCGCCGAACAGGTCGACGAGGAGCGGCTGCAGCTCCTCACCACCGACAACCTGGCCTACCACGCCATCCAGCTCAACGGCCGCCGCGGCCCGCTCCGCAAGCTGGAAGCACGACAGGCGATCGCGTGTGCGCTCGACCGCGACGAGGTGATCGACACCGCGTACTTCGGCACCGGTGAGATGACCGGTCCGATCACGTCTCCTGCGTACGAATTCGACGCCCTGCAAGGGCTTCCGTGCGACCCACCCGACCTCGACGCCGCGAAAGACCTGCTGGAGAAGGCGGGATATCCCGACGGGTTCACCCTCGACACGATCGTCATGGTCGGCAACTACGCGACCGCGAGCACCATCGCGCAGTCGGTGCAGGCGCAGCTTGCGAAGATCGGCGTACGGCTGAAGCTTCAACAGCAGCAGAGCAGCGTCTATGTCAAGGCGTGGTTGGCAGCGGACTACGACGCTGCGGTGGCGAAGAACGGCGGGAGCACCGATCCGTACCTCATGTACGGACGTTACTTCGAGAAGAACGGGAGCCTCGACGGACCAGCCGGACTCGCCGACCGGAAGCTCGACCAGGTGCTCCGAGACGCCAACGCCACCACGGACGCGGCCGAACGCGAGCGACTGTTCGGGGCGCTGCAGGAGGAACTGCTGCGGCTCTCGCCGTGGGTGTGGCTGGCGAGCGACCAGAGCTACTACCTCGTCGGCAACGACGTGAAGGGGTTCAAGGCCCTGCCGACCGACTCGCTCGACTACCTCACGGAGGCGCGGGTCGAGTGACGCCGCGATACGTGGGCGGGCGGTTGGCCGGCGCCGCACTGACGATGCTCGGCGTCGCGGTCGTGGTGTTCCTCGTCCTCCGCGCCTTGCCGGGCGACGCCATCATCGCCAAGCTCGGCACCGAGTCCGGCGTCCTCGACGACGCGCAACGGGCCGCGCTGGAACGCTACTACGGACTCGACCAGCCACTACCGGCGCAGTTTGCCAGCTGGCTCGGCAGCGTGGTCACCGGCAACCTCGGCGTGTCGACCGACTCGGGGCGGCCGGTGATCGAGCTGATCGCCGCTGCCATGCCGGTGACCGTCGAGCTCGCCATCCTGGCAACGCTCATCTCCACGCCGTTCGGTGTGGCACTCGGGATGCTGGCGGCGAGCCGACCCGGTCGGGCGCGGGACGTCGGCGTGCAGGCGTTCGGCCTGCTCGGGCTCGCGCTGCCCGAGTTCGTCCTCGCGTCGGTGCTGGTGGGGTTGCTCGCGGTGTGGTTCGCGTACTTCCCCGATCCCGGGATCTACGTGCCCCTGGGAGAGTCGGTCGCTGGCAACCTCAGCCAGATGATCTATCCGGCCCTGGTCTTGTCGGTGGGGCTGGTGGCCAACGTCATGCGGACGACGAGGTCAGCGGTTCTCGAGGTGGCCCGCGCGGACTTCGTACGCACCGCACACGGCAAGGGGCTGTCCGCCGGACGCGTACGGCTGCGGCACGTCCTGCACAACGCGTCGATCCCGATCGTGACCATCGTCGGCATCCAGTTCGGCTACCTGCTCGGTGGGACCGTCATCATCGAGCAGATCTTCGCGCTGCCCGGGCTCGGCCGGCTGTTGCTGACCGGGATCCTGCAGCAGGACTACGCGGTCGTGCAGAGTACGACGTTGCTGATCGCGGTCGCGTTCGTCCTGGTCAACCTGGTCGTCGATCTCGGCTATCGGCTGCTCGACCCGCGGACTCGGCTCACATGACGGGTCTCCTGCGACGTGTCTTGAGGGACCCCAACGGTCGGGTCGGTCTGCTGGTGACGGCAGTCCTGCTGGTGGTGGCACTGGCGGCCGCGCTGCATGTCACGCCGTACGACCCGATCGCGCAGCACCCGGCGGACCGGCTCACCGACCCGTCGACGGCGTACTGGTTCGGCACCGACCAGTTCGGCCGCGACATCGCCTCGCGGGTCTTCGCCGGGATCGGCTCCTCGCTCCGGGTCGCCGTGTTGTCGGTCGGGCTGGCCGGCCTGCTCGGTTCCCTCGCCGGGGTGGCGTCCGGCTACGCCGGTGGTGTGTGGGACCAGGTGGCCGGTCGGGTCAGCGACGTCCTTTTCGCCTTCCCCGCCACGCTTCTGGCGCTTGCCGTCATCGCGGCGTTGGGCCGGGGATGGTTCAACACCGCGATCGCGGTCGCGGTCGTCTTCCTGCCGATCTTCGTCCGGGTGGCGCGCGGACCGACCCTCGCGGTGCGGGAGGCGGACTACGTGCGAGCCGGCCGGGTCCTCGGGTTCTCCTTCGTACGGATCGTGTTCCGGCACGTCCTGCCCAACGTCAGCGCGCCGATCGTCGTCCAGCTCGCACTGGCGTTGTCGTGGGCGATCATGACCGAGTCGGCGCTGTCGTTCCTCGGGCTGGGTACGCAGCCACCGGATCCCTCGCTCGGCGCCATGGTGAGCGAGTCGCGGACCCTGGTCACGTCCGCGTGGTGGGTGTTCGCGTTCCCGGCCGCGGCGATCGTGGTCGCGGTCCTGGGGTTGAACCTGCTGGGCGACGGGCTGCGATCCGCCCTCGATCCGAAGACTGTGCTCGATCCGAAGGGAGGGAACCGATGACCGCTACGGAACCCTCGGTGGTGCTGTCGGTCCGCGACCTGCAGGCGAGCGTGCCGGTGGCGCCCGAGCGGCGTGACGCTTCGACAGCATCCCGGCGGCGTGACGTGCCCGTCGTGCGGGGTGTGTCGTTCGACGTCCGTGCCGGTGAGACGGTCGCGCTCGTCGGCGAGAGCGGGAGTGGCAAGTCGTTCACGGCGCTGGCCATCATGGGCCTACTCCCCGAGGGTGCGCTGGTCACCGGCGGGTCGGTCCGACTCGGCGGGCGGGACCTGCTCACCCTCGATCCACGGGAGCGGCGAGCCTCTCGGGGCGCCGAGATCGCCATGGTCTACCAGGATCCGATGACCTCGCTCAACCCGTTGATGCGCGTCGGCGCCCAGATCTCTGAAGGCCTGGAAGCCCACGGGACAAGGGGTTCCGACGCTCGGCGGCGAACGCTCGACGCACTCGACGAGGTCAGCCTGCCGGATCCGGAACGCATCGCCCGGGCCTACCCGCACCAACTCTCCGGCGGGCAACGGCAACGGGCGATGATCGCGATGGCGGTCGCGTTGCGTCCCCGCGTACTCATCGCCGACGAACCGACCACGGCGCTCGACGTGACCATCCAGCAACAGATCCTCGCGCTCGTCGACTCGCTCAGCCGGCGTACCGGTCTCGGCGTCGTCTGGATCACCCACGATCTCGGCGTCGTCGCGCGGATCGCGAAGCGGGTGCTGGTGATGTACGCCGGCCAACTGGTCGAGTCCGGTCCCAGCCGGGAGCTGTTTCGGGCGCCGCACCATCCGTACACGACCGGCCTCCTGCGTTCGCTGCCGCCGATGCGCGGGGACGAGCGCCCGCCACTTCCCCAGATCGGTGGCATGCCGCCGGACATCACCGCCCTCCCGTCCGGGTGCGCGTTCCATCCCCGGTGCCCGCAGCGCGTCGATCGGTGCGTACGGGAAGAACCCGAACTGGAGCAGCGGTCCGCGAGCCTTGCGGCCTGCTGGGTGCCCAGGGAACGGTGGGTGTGATGCTCGTCGCCGACTCCCTGGTCAAGCACTACCGCCCGCGCGGTCGCGGCGGCGGCGTGGTGCGCGCGGTCGACGACGTGTCGTTCTCCGTCGGACGCGGGGAGACGCTCGGTCTGGTCGGCGAGTCCGGCTGTGGGAAGTCCACCACGGCGGCGTTGTTGGTACGCCTCGAGGAGCGGACGTCGGGCCGGATCCTGCTCGACGGCGAGGACGTCACGGCGGTGAGAGGTGCGCGGCTGCGGGCGGTACGGCGGAGGATCCAGCTCGTCTTCCAGGATCCGTACGCAGCACTCAACCCTCGCCTCACCGTCGAACGCACGCTGGCCGAGGTGCTCCAGGTGCACGGACTCGGCGCGTGTGACGACGGCGCCCGCCGGGTGCGCGTCGACGAACTCGTCACCCTGGTAGGGCTTACCGGCTCGGTCGCGCGACGCTATCCACATCAGCTCTCTGGCGGGCAACGCCAACGGGTCGGCATCGCCCGCGCCCTCGCCGTCTCGCCGGAGGTGTTCGTCCTCGACGAACCGGTGTCCGCTCTCGACGTGTCGGTCCGCGCCGAGGTCATGAATCTCCTCGCCCGGTTGCAGAAGGAGCTCGGACTCACGTATCTGTTCATCTCGCACGACCTCGGGATGGTCCGGCACATCAGTGACCGGATCGCGGTGATGTACCTCGGTCGGATCGTCGAGCTCGGCTCCTGGAAGGACGTCTCGGACGCGCCGCTGCATCCGTACACGCGCTCGCTTCAGGACGCCGTCCCCGTACCCGACCCCGAGACCGAGGCGCTTCGCGAGGTGCCGGTGCCGGCGGGCGACGTTCCGGACGCGGCACGGCCACCGGCCGGGTGCCGGTTCCATCCGCGGTGTGCGTACGCCGAGGACGTCTGTGCTCAGGAGGAACCCGTGCTGCGCGAAGTGACGCCGGGCCGCTTTGCTGCCTGCCACTTCGCCGAGCACCTTCCCTCCTGACCGCGCGGCGCGGCACCGTCAGGTCGGGGCAGTTACGAGGACGGCTGCGGCATCGTGCACTCGACCTTCGGGTTGACGCCCACGTAGTTCAGCGGACCGGCGACGACCGTGATCGCCACGTTGCCCGCCTCCGCACAGCTTGACTCCGCGTTCTGGAAGTAGCCCCGCTGGGCCGCTGCCAACGCACCGATGGCGAGCCAGATGACGACGACAACTGCTGCAATCCGCATGACGAACCTCCAGATCCCTCTGCGGGGACGCGAGAGAGGAGCGACCTGAGCGTGAACATCACCCTTATGAACGGAAAGCCGAGTCGATAAACGTACGCACGCACAGAGCGCCGGGGTGAGGTCGCCAAGGTCCCACGGGCGGTGCGTACGTCAGGAGGTCAGAACTCCCGGCCCCACCTTCGCTGTCGGGTCATGCCCAGCCCGGCACCGATCGCCAGCACGAGGAGAACGACGGACGCCAGAAGGAGCCCGTAGCCGGGCGGGCCGGCCTGTTCGTCGACCGGCAACCATGCCGGTAGGACGTCCTTGTGGGGCTCCACCGGCGCAGGTCGCGGGCCCCACAGCCGCCGGGTGGCGGTGCAGCCGTTGACGGCGTACGGACTGGTCGTGTTGGTCGGGTGGAACTCGTAGAACGCGCCCACGGCGAACCGGCGTGCGCTTGAGGCTCCCGACTGGCCGCCCTCGACGGTGACCTGCTCCCCGCTCTCGACCACGACCGTGCCCGTGTGCCCGGCATCCTCGGTGGCGATGACGGTGCCCCTGAACGCATCGGCGGACGGCGCGGCTGGACCCGCGCACGACGCATGTGCCGCGGTCGGGGTCGTCAGCGCAATGCCCAGCCCCACCGCGACAGCACCAGCGAGCGCGTAGCGGGCAACGACCCCGCCCATACCCACCCGCCTCATACCGTGATCATGGCCGTGATCGTGAAGGTTTTCAGGCGTATCAACGACTTTTCGCCCGTGATCATGGCGTACGGAAATCTCCACGATCTCTGGGCTCACCGGCTGCTAACCTCGCCCCGATGGTCGAGACACCCGTTCGTTACCAGTCCGAGGACGAGGACAGCGGCCGGTGGCGTGGGTTCGAGGTCCGTTCCGGCGACATCGTGATCAGCACCCGGTCCAAGAGTGGAACGACCTGGATGCAGATGATCTGCGCCATGCTCGTCCTCAAGACACCTGAGCTTCCTGCGCCGTTGGCCGAACTCTCGCCGTGGCTCGACTGGCTCCCCATCCCCCTCGACGAGGTGTACGCACGACTCGACGCCCAGCAGCACCGCCGGTTCATCAAGACTCACACACCGTTGGACGGACTCCCTCTCGACCCGCGCGTGACGTACGTCGTCGTCGCCAGGCATCCCCTCGACATGCGGGTGTCGATGTACCACCAGGTCGGCAACATCAACCGGCAGCGGTTGCACGAACTTCTCGACCTGCCCGCACCTGACGGGCCACCGCCGTCACGCCCGCCCCTACGGGACTGGCTGCTCGGTTGGATCGACAACGACGCCTCACCGCAGGACGAGATGGACTCCCTCCCCGGCGTGATGTGGCACCTGTCCGACGCCTGGGCACGCCGGGCCGAGCCGAACATCGTCCTCGTCCACTACGACGACCTGTCCGCCGATCTCGACGGCGAGATGCACCGGCTCGCGGCCCGGCTCGACATCGACGTACCCGACACCTCCTGGCCGGGCATCGTGCGGGCCGCGACGTTCGAGCAGATGCGCGCCCGTGCCGACAAGGTGGCGCCCGACCCGGCCGGGGTCTTCAAGGACAACCGGGCGTTCTTCCGGCGTGGTCGTTCCGGCTCCGGACGCGAGATCCTGACCGCTGGCGAGCTGGCCCACTACCACGCACGGGTCGCGCGGATGGCCCCACCCGATCTGCTGGCCTGGCTCCACCGGGACGAACCCACCACCTGATCAGGACGGGCCGATCAGGACGGGCCGATCAGGACGCGTCGGCGGCGAAGTCGAGGGCCGGTTCGGGCATCGCCCACACTCCGGCGGCCACGACGCGACACGACCCGCCGTGCGACGTCAGCTGGAGGCCGCGACTGTCGGCCCGCGTGGGATAGACCCGCGTGGTGAGCGGGCGCCCGTCGACGAACGTCTCCACGATCGACCCGTCGACGAGCACCCGGATGTGCACCGGCGTCCCGCGCGCCGGACGGTACGAGAAGACCGAGCGGGCGGTCGTGGCCTCGCCGTCCGTGAGCGTCGAGCCACGGGTGTCAACGCCGGCTTGACAGGCGTCCCGATCGACGAAGACCACCGTGCGTTCGCGCCCGTCCGGTGCGGCGTAGAGCTCCACCTCGCACCGCGCCGCATCGTCCAGGTCCACCCGAAGCTCCACGTCGAACGCCGTACCCGTGTCCGCGACCAGCCGCGCCGATTCTCCGGCCGCCAACGTCCCGGCGAACTCCCCGATCCGCTCCGCCCGCAAGCCGGCGAGCTCTCGGACCGGCGCCATCCGCGGCGTACCGTCCACCAGCGTGAGCTCGCGCGGCACACTCAGGCAGCCCGCCAGGCCGGACTCACGCCGCGCCCGATCCGTCAGCAGGTCCCACGACCAGCCCCAGACGACGTACCTCCCGTCGGGCGCCCACGT
>JBOHED010000264.1:0-7664 GCA_050700915.1 Actinopolymorphaceae bacterium
ATGCGGTCGGTCGAGGCCGACCTCGTCGAAGAATTCCGCGATCGCGGGCGTGAGATCCTCCCGCCAGCGCGGACCGACCGGCGGCGATTCGCCGAACCCGGGTAGGTCGACGGCGATCACGTCGAACTCCCTGGCGAGCAGGCCGAACACCGGGCGCCAGCCCTGACGCCGGTGGCCGAGTCCGTGGAGCAGGACAAGCGGGACGCCGCTGCCTTCTCGGTCGTACGCCAGTGTCACGACGTCGCACCCCCTCGTCCTCGCTGGTCGACCACCACATTCTCACCGAGAGTACGACGGGTCGCGAGCGATAGGCGCTGGTCAATGGCCGCGTCGGTCTCCGTGTCGATCGCCGTCAGCGGGAACGGATCCAGAAGTCGAACGGATGCCGCCCAGGGCGAAAGCCCGCCGACTCCACCATCGCCGCGGCCGAGGAGAACCCGGCGGCGAGCAGGGCCGGCTCGTGCGCGTCGCTGCCGAAGCTGACCGCTTCACCGCCCGCTTCGTACCACCAGCGGACGACGTGTGGGTGCAGCGGAATCTGGGTGTTGACCTCGAGCGCACGTCCCGAACTCGCCAACGCCTCCAGTGCTGTACGGAACTCCTCCTCGAAGGCACCAGGATCGTAGACTCCCGCGTCGGCTGGCCAGTAGCGGATGGCGTAGTCGATGTGGGCGAGGACCTCGAACGCGTCGGACTGCTTGACGAGCGTGGTGATCTCGGCGAGATACTCGCGGACGACCTGGACCGCCGGTCGCTCGCGGTAGAGGCCGGAGATCTCCTTGTAGCGCGTACCGCTCGGGAGCGAATGCAGAGAGCCGAGCACGCGGTCGAAACGGTTGCCGGCAAGGAGGTCCGCGGCCTTGTCCCGGTGCCAGTGAGCTTCGCCCAACTCGACTCCGGAGAGGATCCGCAGGCTCGGGAACCTGTCGCGGCAGCGTTCCAGGCAAGCCAGATAGCCGTCGACGTCCAACCCCGTTGGCCTGAAGAGGCCATCCGGACCGATGAGTGAGGACGGCGGAGGATCAGCGGAGTCCGCCGGGATCTCCCAGGGCGTGAAGTCGGCGTGCTCGGTGAACGCGATCGACGGGAGACCGATCTCGACCGCTCGGGCGCAGGTCCGTTCCATCGAACCGTTCTCCGCGTCCCAGGACCACTCACTGTGTACGTGGTTGTCCGGCGGCGGTGGCGGCGGCGGTGTGCGTGGGGTCATCCCGCCGAGTGTGCCAAGCGGTACCAGTGGGCCGCCACGGGAGTCCCGCTAGGCTGCGGTCCTTGCCCACCATCAGAACCGTCTCGGGTGTCAGCGCACCCGACCGTCCTTGGCCGGGCAACACGCTTCCGACGATCACGACTCGGCCGTGGGGGTACGCGCAGGGCACGCCGCCTCAGGAAAGATCGCTGAGGGCCCTGCAAAACAAGGCGGGTTCCATGATCATGATGGCAAAGTGGAGCTATAGTTCCCGAAACCGCTGTGATCAAGGGGTTCTGCAGGCACGCGGGTGCTGACGCTCCCGGAAGGACCTTGCGTATAACGGTCGAACCGTTCGTGGACCTCACCGCCGAGTGGTCGCGGTGATCGAGGAGGAGGCCGATGCGATGAAGGAACTGCGCGGCTGCACCCGAGCCGTGGTCGTGGTCGCACGGTGACACAGCACGACACGGACGCCGACTCCTCTGCCAACGTCGCGCCCGACGACCCAACCGCGCGTATCCGCGCAGAGGGGCGACGCGCGATTCTCGCCGGGACGGTCCGCATCGAAGCACCTCTTCACGACGGCGGCCGCTGGGGGATCAGTGTGGTATTCCGCGACAGCGGCCCCGTGATGGGTACGCTCGCGGAATTGGGGCGCGAGGCAGCCGCGGTCGCAGGGCCCGGGCACTGGATACACGGACCGGAGGACCTTCACGTCACGATCCGAGCGCTCGAACCGCACCGGTCGCGGGTGCCCGGCGACGATCCGCGCCTTCGTACGTACATCCGCGCTGTGAACGAAGCTGCCCAAGGACTGCGGCCGTTCCGATGCGGCTCCGTGGCCTCAGCCCGCATCCCCGCGGGGTCGCGGTTGCTGGACACCCCTGCAGCGACACCGCGGACGAACTCCGCCGGCGGCTGGGCACGATCCTCGAGCGGTACGCCATGCCAAGCGAGCAAGGTGTCCGGACCAACTGGTACGCCAACCTGCTCCACTTCGCCGCACAGCTGCCGGAGCCATCCGCCCTTGTGGAATGGTGCGATGCGCGCGAGGACCTGCTGGTCGGCGAGATCGAGTTCCAGGCGGTCGAGTTGATCCGGTGGCGCTGGGACGCCGCCGCCGCGACAGTGCGGGCCATATCGCTGGACCGCGTGGGGTTGTCACGTTCGCTACGTGTCGGATGAGCGGCACCTTCACGCGAACGCGCGTGGGATGAGGGGTGCATTCATGCGAACCTATTGAATGAGGGGACCCCTCCTCCAACACGGGCACCAACCTCGCGCAGGCCGCTCGCTGCCCGCACGGTGTGCTGCAGCAGCATCGCCGTCGTCACCGGTCCCACGCCTCCCGGCACCGGCGTCAGCGCACCCGCCACTGCTCCGACCGCCTCGGCGTCGACGTCGCCGACGAGCTCTCCGTCGGGCGTCGGGTTCGTCCCCACGTCGATCACCACCGCGCCGGACCGGACATGGGACGCGCCGATCAGTCCCGGCCATCCGACTGCCGCGACCAGGATGTCGGCCTCCCGGCACACGGCCGCCAGATCGGACGTCCGTGAATGGCACACGGTCACGGTCGCGTGTTCGGCCAACAGCAGCAGTGCCGCGGGCTTGCCGACGACGGTCGAGCGTCCGACGACGACCGCTTGCCGACCCTCCACCACCACACCGGTCGCACGCAGGATCTCCATCACGGCCGCCGCGGTCGCGGGTGCGAACGCGCCGCCGACGCCCGCCGCGAGCATGCCGAGCGACGTCGGGTTGGCGCCGTCGACGTCCTTGGCCGCCACGATGGAGCCGGCGACCTCCGCCAGGATGGTCCCCGATGGCAAGGGCGTCTGGCAGACCACACCGTGTACGGACGGATCCGCCGACAGCTCGGCCAGCCGCCGAGCGATCTCGTCACCCGATGCGGACACCATCGTGTCGACCCTGCAGTCCACGCCGACCCGTTCGCCCGTACGCCGGATCGAGCGGACGTACCACGCCGTTCCCTCGTCATCGGTGGGTACGACGAGGGCGAGCGTGGGCGCGACCGGGCGGGCCGCGTCGGCGCGAAGCCGCTCGGCGGCGAGGGCGGTGCGTTCGTTGACTGCCGCCGCGATCGCCCTTCCATCGATGGGTGTGCTCATGCTGTTGGGCTCCTCGCGCTCATGCAGTGATCTCCTTGCGTACGGCATCGACGACACCCCGACCGACGCCGACCTGTTCGCGCTGGCGCTCGATCTCCGCTGTCAACCGGGCCTTGACAGCGGTATCGCGGAGCGACCGCAGGTTGATGTCGGCGTTGACGCCTGCCGACTCGAGGCCGGCGACCGCCGAGGCCGCGGCGACGGCGATGTCGGAGACGACGTTCGGGTTCGACCGGCCGAGCAGGCTTTCGGCAAGAGCGACCACGCGAGCGGCGGCGGCCGCGATGTCGATGGACACCTCCGTGGCCCGGACGGTCGCCGCCTGGAGGGCGGTCGTCCGCGCGACCCGTTCGGCGTCGGTCACCTTGGGCAGCCGGTAGGTGGCCATCAGCGCGTCGAAGGCCGCAGCGTCCTCGGCGACCAGCGACACCGCGCGAGCCCGCAGTTCGTCGGCCTCGTCGCGGACCCGCGTCGCGTGCTCACCGTGTGAGGCGTACGCCTTGCGGCCGAGCGTGAGGTGGGCGACCATGCAGACGAGCGCGGCGCCCATCGCGGTGTTCATCGCGGCGGCGGCCCCACCCCCCGGGGCCGGTGCGGCCGATCCGAGTGCCTCGAGCCACGCGCCGATCGGCTCGTCGTGGGTGGACCTTGTCACCAGACACCCCCAAGGTGAGCGGCAGTCGCTCACACTATCGCCGGCGCCTGCCCCTACCGCACTGGGCCAACGGCGGCGCTTCGAGCTAGCCTCCCGTCCATGGCTGATCACGTCGATCACGGCGACCACGCATCCCATGGGGTGCCGCCGCGACGTGTCGAGCGGATCGGCGACACCGTCCGCCGCCCCGTCGCACCCTGGACCCCCGCCGTCCACGCCCTGCTGCGGCACCTGGAGGCGGTCGGATTTCCGTACAGTCCGCGGGTGCTCGGGTTCGACGAACACGGCCGGGAAGTGCTCACGTTCCTCGACGGCGAGTCCGGTCCGGCGGGGTGGGCCAAGGTCGTTCCCGATGCGGGACTGCGTGCCGTCGGCCGGCTGCTCCGCGACTACCACGACGCGGTCGCGGGGTGGCGCCGCGATCCCGACCTGCTGTGGTCCAGCGGCATCCATGAGCTGGGCGACCCGGACAACCCCGACGAGATCGTGTGCCACGGCGACTTCGGTCCGTACAACCTCGTCTGGCAGGGCGACCGCCCCACCGGCATCCTCGACTGGGACTTCGCCTATCCGGCACCGCAACGCTGCGATGTGGTCTACGCCGTCGAGTACCTCGCACCCTTCCGCAGCAACGCCGAATGCATGCGGTCACTTGGTTACCCGGAGCCGCCGAACCGTCCCCATCGGATCGCCGTGTTCGCCGAGGCCTATGGCCTGTCGTCGACCGCCGCACTCGTCGACGACGTCCTTCGTACGCAGCAGGAAACCTATGTCACCGTACGCAAGCTCGCCGCCGAAGGCTGTGAGCCGCAGGCGACGTGGGTCCAGCGCGGGTACCTCCACCTGCTGGTGCACCGGATCAGGTGGAGCGAACGCCTGCGGCACCTCTTCGACGGCTGAGCTCCCACGCTGGCTGAGCGCACTGGCTGGGAAGATCGCCCATGCCATAACCTTGCCTCCCACGGTACGTACGCACGCAGGGAGCGTCCGTGGTCCCGCGGGTCGTCCCACGCGGCCGTCCCACGCGGCAAGGGGGAATCGTGTCGGAGGAACGCACACGCACTCAGATCCGCATCGTCGGACAGTGGCGTCGGGTCCGGATCACCGTCCTCGTCGTCCTGGTGCTGCTGGTCGTGCAGTGGCCGATGCGCGACGCCGTGTCCGCGGCCGACCCCCACTGGGCCGAGCGATGGGGAGCCGGCTTGGCAGGCGTTCCCGCCTGTGTCGTACCTGCGCGGTTGTCGTTGCTGGTCGACGTCATGTTCATCTACGCGTACGTCCTCGCGGCCTGGCGGGCGCGTGACTTCGTCCGCGTCCGCGCGCCGTGGTCGCGCACCCTCGCGAGGGTCGGGTTCGTGGGCGCGAGCCTCGTCTCCGTGGCGGCGCTGCTCGACGTCGCCGAGAACGTCGTCGCGTGGCAGCGGTTCGGCTCGCCGCTCCCGGGCTCCCGCAGCGCCTGCCCGTCGCTGGTGATCGCCACCTTCAGCCCGGTCCTGTGGCTGGTGTGGGGAGCAGGTGTCCTCGTCGTCTGTGGTGCGTTCCTCGTCGCCGCACTCTCCCGCCGGCACGTCGACGAGCCCGAACCACCCGACCCCCGACATCACGACAAGGGTGGGCAGATCATCTGTTGTTCCGGTGGAGGTATCCGCTCCGCCGCGTTCTCCCTCGGCGCTCTTCAGCACCTGACCGACGTCGGTGAGTACCAGAAATCCAGCTCCGTCATCGGAGTGAGCGGCGGTGGCTACATCGCGGCCGCGTTCCACATCCTGCGCCGATCCCTCACCGGACGGGAGGGCGAGAGCTCGCCGTTCGCCATCGGTACGCCGGAGTTGGCGAGGCTGCGGCGGCACACCAACTACCTCATGCCGTCGGTGTCCGCGGGTACGCGCGGCATCATGTCGTTGCTGTACGGCGCTGTCGTCAATCTCGTCCTGATCGGCGTCGGCCTCCGGCTGGTGTCCTGGGTACTCGGCTGGGCCATCGCCGAGGTAGGTGTCGTCAACGGTCTGGGCACGCCGGACGCGTCGGTCGACTTCGCCGATGTCCCCTTGTGGTATTGGCTCGGTGCCGTCGGTCCGCTCGCCCTCGTTGTCGTGTTGTTCCTCGTCGAGGTAGTGGTGGACCGGTTCCGGGTGCCTCCGGGGTGGCTTCGTACGGAAGGACGCGCGTTCGCCCAGGCTCTCACTGTGCCGGGTTTTCTCGCCGCCGGACTGCTCGTCGGCATGCCCATGCTGCTGGTGCTCGCCAACGACTTCGGGCAGAGCCAGGTGGGTCTGCGGTCGGCGGGGGGCGGACCGGACGGTGGGGGTGCCGGGGGCGTGATGGGCGACCTCGCGAACGGTGTCGCGACCGGCCTGGCCGATGCCGCCAGCACGGTCGCCGGGATCGGTGCCGCCGGTGCCGACACCGCGTTGGACTCGCAGTTCGGCTTCGCGACGCTGGCCGCGTTGGGTGCGGCGTTCCTCGCCCTCGCCCGCTCGGCCTGGAAGGGCCTGCAGACCTTCGACTCCGCCCCCGACGTACAGACCGACGCCGCTGGTGGTCGCTGGTCCCGCGCACCGCGTGGGCTCGGGACGGATCTGCGGGAGCGGGTCGTGCGGTGGGCGAGGACCACCCTCGTACCGTGGCTCGGTTCGGCGCTCCTGCTGCTCGCCGGACTCGTGGTGCTGTCCCGCTGGACGGCCGGTTATGTCGCCAGTGAAGAGTGGCGCGCCCGCTGGTGGGTCGCTGCCGTCTGTGCCGGGCTCGTGGTGCTCGTGGCGGTGTTCACCGACGCGACCCGCACCTCGTTGCATCCGTACTATCGCGAACGCCTGGCCACGGCCTACCTCGCGCGCCGAACCGGCCCGGACTCGGCGGACGCCTACGACTACGCGATGCCGATGCCCTACTCCTCGTGGGGTGGAGCCACCGACGGCGGGCCGCAGTTGACGATTGTCGCGTCGGCCAATGCGTTCGACCGCGAGTTCGTCCCGCCGGACCGGGGCTGTGTGCCGTTCGTCTTCGACCCGGCGTTCACCGGAGTCGCCGGCGACGTGACCCTGCCGTCGGAGGGGTTGGAGCCGACGGCGGCGTACGAAACACGGGCCGACCATCGGCAGCGGGACGTGACCATTGCCGGAGCCGTGGCGATCAGCGGAGCGGCGTTCGCTCCGTTGACCGGACGCGAGAACGCCCGCACCCGGCCCTTGCGGCTGCTCTTCGCGGTGGTCAACGCGCGGCTTGGTGTGTGGTTGCCCAACCCGTACTGGGGATCGGCCGCCGCGTCGTCCGCGTTCGCGCAGCGATGGCTCGAACGTGCCGAACGCGAACGCGGCGAAGGTCGCGCCATGGCCAGGATCCTCGCCAGAGTTGCCGACCAGTGGGCGCACCTGCTGAGCGTGGCCGACAAGCCTGGTGTCTACCGGCTGTTCAAGGAAGCGGTCGGGCGCACTTCGCTCTACGACCGTCGGCTGTATGTCACCGACGGCGGGCACTACGACAACCTGGGACTCGTGGAGGCGCTGCGGCGGCGACCGCGGCGGATCATCGTCATCGACGCGTCCCTCGATCCGGAGGACAGCTTCGCCACCGTGGGAAGCGCGATAGCGACCGCACGGATGGACCTCGGGGTGAGCGTCCACTTCGATCCGCGCCAGATCCAGCGGAACGACGGTGACCGGGTGCAACGCGGCTGGGTCCGCGG
>JBOHED010000265.1:0-3586 GCA_050700915.1 Actinopolymorphaceae bacterium
GGGCGAAGCCGCCCACGGCCTGGAGGGAGTCGCGGGCACCAGCGCAGCGGAGCGGAGCGCAGTAACTCAGCTCCTATGCGCGCCGGTGTAGGACTTGGCGAACAGGCTGCGTTCGCCGCCGGCCGACCGGCGCACGAGCACGATCGATGCCACCGTCACGGCGAGCGCGCCGACCAGCGCGGTGGCGTGCACGGCCGGGTCGAGGACGGGCACGAACGCGACCACGGCCACGGGCACCTGGACGAGCGCCACGAGCCCGAGCAGCAGCGGCCGTCGGGTCCGCGCCCAGAAGTACGCCGTCCACAGTGGAGCGGTCACGATCCCGAGCGTCAGCACGTCGAGGAGCGTGTGCAGATAGGGGTTGGCGACCTTGTCGTGGGCGAACGCGGATGCCGGCGACGCGACCCAGAGGGCCGCCGCGGCTGCGCCGAGAACTGTCGCGAGACGTCGCATGGCCGTACCTCCGGCGTGTCGGGGCCACTACCTCGTGTCACGACGGTAAGTTGCGGCCGCGCCGGGAAGCACGTGAATGAATCGTCCCGAACGGGTGGTCAGGCGTTCTGCTGCGCGAGTTCACGCGCGCGGTCGCGGGCGGCCTCCAGCGCCGCCAGCATCGCCGCCCGGATGCCGTGCTTCTCCAGCTCGCGGATGGCGGAGATGGTCGTACCGGCCGGTGAGGTGACCGCCTCCCGCAGCTTGACCGGGTGCTCGCCGGACTCGCGCAGCATGATGGCCGAGCCGATCGCCGTCTGCACGATGAGGTCGTGGGCGACCTGGCGGGGCAGGCCGAGCAGGATGCCGGCGTCGGTCATTGCCTCGACGAGGTAGTAGAAGTACGCAGGACCCGAGCCGGACAGGGCGGTGACGGCATCCTGTTGCGACTCCGGCACCCGCAGGGTCTTGCCAAGCGGTTGGAACATCTCCTCGGTGAGCGCGAGGTCGGCGCCAGTCGCGTGCGAACCCGCCGAGATCGCGCTCATCGCCTGGTCGACGAGGGCCGGGGTGTTGGACATCACGCGAACGACCGGAGTCGCATCCGGCAGGCGCTTTTCGAAGAACGCCGTCGGCAGGCCCGCACAGATCGAGACGACAAGCTTGCCGGGCGGCACCTTCGGCCCGAGGTCGGCCATCAGCGCGGCCGCGTCCTGCGGCTTGACCGCGATCACGAGGACGTCGGCGGCGGAGACGGCCTCGTCGCCCGCGAGGATCCTGACGCCGTACTGCGTGGCCAGCTGCTCGGCCCGCTCCTCCCGGCGTACGGTCGCGACCAGAGCGGAAGCCGGCCACCCCGCGCGGAGGAGTCCGGACAGGATCGTCTCGCCCATCTTGCCCGCGCCGATGACGGCGATCGTGTGCTGTCCCGCACTCATGCTGTTCTCGTCCTCACTTCGTACGTCTCGATCACTTGGTCCATCTCGATCGCGTCGAAATCTTCGTGATCATGAGCGGGTGAGTAGGGAGCGCAGGAAGAAGCCGGCGTTGGAGGGGCGTTCGGCGAGGCGGCGCATGAGGTACGGATACCACTGGTCGCCGTACGGCACGTAGACCCGCACGGTCTCACCCAGCCCAGTCAGCCGGCGCTGCTCGTCCGGCCGGATGCCGTACAGCATCTGGAACTCATAGCTTCCGCGCGACCGGTCATGCCGCATCGCGAGCGCCCCCGCGATCTCGATCAGCCGCGGGTCGTGCGTCGCGACCATCGGATAGCCCTGGCCGGCCAGCAGGATCTTCAGGCAGCGTACGTACGCCCGATCGACGTCGATCCGCTTCTGGTACGCCACCGACGGCGGCTCGTGGTAGGCGCCCTTGCACAGGCGTACGCGCGAATCCTGGTGGGCGAGGTCGTGACAGTCCCGCTCGGTGCGATGGAGGTACGCCTGCAGGACCGCGCCGGTCTGCGGAAAGTCGCGGCGTACCTCGTGCAGGACCGCCAGCGTCGAGTCGACCGTCGTGTGGTCCTCCATGTCGAAGGTCACGGTGGTGCCGGCGTTCTTGGCGGCGAGGGCGATGGTGCGGGCGTTGTCGAGGGCGATCTTGTCGCCGTCGACGCCGAGTGCCTGACCGATCGACGACAACTTCAGGGAGATCTCGGTGCCGCGGGTGAGGCCGGCGCGGGCGAGCCGGTCGAGCAGCGTGAGGTGCGCCTTGGTCGTACGTTCGGCATCCTCCACGTCACGGATGTCCTCGCCCAGCCGGTCCAGCGACACGGTGAGCCCGTCCGCGATCAACCGGCGGGCGGCCTCCACCGCCTCGTCGGCCGTCTCCCCCGCGACGAACCGGGTCACGATGGCCGACGACACCGGCATCGTGGACACGAGCTTCTTCAACCGGCGGCTCCGCGCGGCGATCAGCAGCCCTTGCCGTAATACCACGCTGGTCCTCCCGAGTCCGTGGCCTCGCCCTGCACCGAACGCCCTGCACCGAACCGAGTACGCCCTGTGCCCTGCCAGCATGTCAGCGCCCGCAGGTGGTTCGCACGTCAGTCCGGCGGGTGGCGGGCGGGGACCAGGCGCAGAAGTACATCGTCGAGGGTGAGTACACCAATCGTCGAGCCCTGATCGTCGTCGACCCGGGCCAGGTGGCTCGCGCCGTGCCGGAGTGCGGCGAGGACGTCGACCAGCGGTGTCGTGCCGGGGATCGCCGGAAGTGTACGAATGTGTCCTGCCGGCACCGGCTCGGTCGGCCGTTCCGACGCGTCGTCCAGGATGTCCTTGAGGTGGATGTATCCCGTCAGCCGACCGTGCGCGTCCCAGCGGGGGTAGCGGGAGTGGCCGTTGGCGGCGGCGAGACCCTCCACGTCGGCGGCGGTGGCACCCGCCTCGATCACGATGACCTCCTCGAGCGGAATCGCGACGTCGGCGGCCGTGCGCTCGGCGAAGGACAACGCCTGGGCGGTCAACCGGTGCTCGTCGGAGTCGAGCAGACCTTCGCGGCGCGACTCCGCGAGCAGGTGGCCCACGTCCTCGTGGGTCACCGCGTCGGCCACCTCGTCCCGTTGGCGTACGCCGAAGAACAGCAGCAGCCCCGACGCCACCGCGTTCAGGCCCCACACGACCGGTCGGACCCACCGCACGAGCGCGCCCAGGACCGGGGCAAGGGCGAGCGCCGCCTCGTCGGGTACGGCCAACGCGAGGTTCTTCGGCACCATCTCGCCGATCACGACGTGCAGACCGACCACGATCAACAGGGCGATCGCGAACGCCACCGCGTGCGCCACCGCCTCGGGGAGGCCGACGGCTGCGAACCCTGGCTCGATCAACCGCGCCACCGCAGGCTCGGCCACCGCGCCCAGACCCACCGTGCACAGGGTGATCCCGAGCTGGGCACCCGCCATCATCAGCGACACCCGCTGGATCGCCCACATGGTGGCGCGGGCCCGCCGCGACCCGGCCTCGACGCGGGGCTCGATCTGGCTCCGGCGTACGGACACAAGAGCGAACTCCGCACCCACGAAGAACGCGTTGCCGGCGAGCAGCAGAATTGCGACCAGCAGTGCCGTCGACGTACTCACCGGTCCGCCCTCCCGCTGGCCGACGGCTCCCGCGGCACGATCCGTACCTCGTCGATGCGGTGACCGTCCATGCGT
>JBOHED010000266.1:0-26396 GCA_050700915.1 Actinopolymorphaceae bacterium
ACCAGCCGGACCAGACCGTCGGAGTAGGCGTCGAAGCTCTGTGCGAGGTCCTGCGCATTGCCGATCAAGGACGGTGCGCTGGTGAGAAGCCCGGTGTACTTCGGCTCGGCGACCGCACGGGGATCGAGGGTCGCTCCGGCGACGCCGAACACGGCGAGAATCGCAACCGCCGCCCCACCGCCCGCGACGAGAGTCGGGATCCGGCGGCGGACGACGATCAGCGTGACCGTCATCGCCCCGAGCGCTCCGGTGATCAGCGACTTGGTAGCGGTGGCGTAGATGCCGGTCCGTACGTCGTCCACGATCCTGCCCTCGAGTCCTCGAAGGGCCCTCGGGTCCTGGACGAGCCGCTTCGCCGAGGCGAGGTTGATCGCGTCGACGCTGACCTGGATCTGGACCGGACCGTCGTGGGTGTCCAACTCCAGGGTGCCGAGGGGCGGCAGCGACACCATCGCCTCGCCGCGCCAGGACGGGACGAGCCGCATCGTCGTCTCCACCGGCCCGACCGGGACCGCGGTCTGCGCGACGTACATGCCCAGCCACGCGCCACCGGCAGCCAACCCGGCCAGGCCGAGCACCTGGAGCGGACGACGCAACCGGGGAGTCGCCTGGCGGAACCACCGGCGGAGGACGCCCACGCACCGGGTCGACACGGTGCCCGCCTCCCGCAGTGCGCCGGCGGCGAGAGCGAGACCTCGACGGCCTGGCGTCAGCGGGCGATCAGACATCCGTACCGTTGTACCACCGTTGGCACATCCAGGACCGCGAACACACGGGCGCGGCACACCCGCAGGAACTGCCGACATACTGAACCGATGGTCATCGACGACGTGCTCGTATTCGGCGCCGAACTGGACGGGCTCCGCCGGCTCGCGAGTCTCCCCAGGCCGAAGGTGACAATTCGGGCGGAGGACCTACCGGGCGCGTCCTGTCTGTGGGAGGGCAATACCAGCGGTGGTCACCGAGATGCCGTCCGGCTCGTTCCCGGCACCGGTGTGCCGCTCGAGGAGGTGCTCCGCGCGGTGCGGGAGAGCCGGCGACGGACACCGGGCGGGCATCTTGAACTCCGTGGGGTCGGTGCGAGCTTCGACTCGACGGCGGTGTCGCTGCTGCACTCCCTCAGCGCCCGCCGGGACATCGAAGGACCCCACACGATGATGGCGCTCGATCTCAGGGGACTCGGCGACCTGGCCGAGTTGCCCTCGGGGCTCACCGCGACCGTGGCCACCGACGCCGAGAGTCTCGCGCACCTACGGTCTGTCGTCGGCCAGGTCTACACGGGAGCGGACGCGGCAGAGGCCACCGAGGCCGACCACGAGGCCGACTTCTACCACGCCCCAGGCACCATGACCTACCTCGCCGTCAGCGAGCAGGGACAGGTGGTTTCCACCGGGAGCATTCTCATCGTCGAGTGCGTCGCCAACATCTGGAGCGTCGCCACCCTGCCGACCGCCCGTGGCCGTGGTGCTGCATCAGCGGTCATACGAGCCGCCTGCAACGCGGCACGGGCACAGGGCTCCCTCATCGCAGCACTGAGAACAACCGAAGACCTTGCCAGAACGGATGGACTGTACGAAATGCTCGGCTTCTCCGTCGTCGGCCACGAGCACGCGTGGAACCTCGACGACATCGACGATCTCACCATCTAGTACGCCACGGCATCATTGACGAAGTGCCCTCGGCCTTCGCCGGTAGCGGGCAACGCCTTGCAGCGAAGGTAGAGCAGGCCGGGAACCCCTCGCCCCGCTCGCGCCTCATCCGGCGGCTCCACGATCTGCGTGATCAGCAAACCAGCGCTCGCGAGCGTGTTGACGTACGTACTGAGGGATCGGTGGTAGGCGTGCGGCGGCAGCCAGTCCGGACCAGCGACCTTGTCGTATCGACCGTCGACCAGGTATCCGTCTACTACGTCGACATGCGGCGCGAAGCAAGGATGGACGACCGACGCCACGAAGAACCCGCCCGGTCGAAGGACTCTCCCGACGGCACCTATGGTCGACGCGAAGTCGGGAATGTCCATCAGCGCCATGTGGCAGACCACGCCGTCGAAGCTGGCATCGGCAAACTCCCCAGCTGCTGAGCGTCCCCCTGTACGTAGCGGATACCTCGCGGGCACGCCTGCTCGAGCTGACGGGCATAGGCCAACATGCCGCCGGAGACATCGACACCAACCACGTTCGCACCGAGATCGGCCAACAGCCTCGAATCGCGACCCTGGCCACACGCCATGGCGAGCACCCGCCGACCACGGACATCGCCGACCAGGTCCTCGAAGATCGGATCGTTCAGCCCAGGCCCGTTCGGATCAAGGGTTTCGTGGTAGGCCGTGGCCACCTCGTCGTAGGCGGTCGCACGCGTCGGGTCCATGCGTCAGTCATACCAGAGAGAATGCGGTCGTCCAGTCGGTGTCGTTGATCACGTCGTGAGCCCATGACCAGGCCGGCCCACGGCGGGACAGGACCTCGCCCGCCCGTTGTGGATCCCGGAGCCAGCCGGCGACGAAGCACAACGACGTGCGGGCGATGGCGTAGGGCAGTGCCTGACGCTCTGCCTCCGACAGGTGAGGACGGAGCGCCCGATCGTATTCGTCGACCAACGTCCGAAGCTGACCGCGTCGCCGAGCGGAGGTGTCCTGGCGTCCGCGCCGTTCGTTGGTGAAGAAGA
The DNA here is from genome assembly GCA_050700915.1 of Actinopolymorphaceae bacterium. Classification (GTDB taxonomy): domain Bacteria; phylum Actinomycetota; class Actinomycetes; order Propionibacteriales; family Actinopolymorphaceae; genus Thermasporomyces. Next base: position 2,665 of record JBOHED010000266.1, read on the forward strand.
GCGTCAGGGCAAGGTCATCCACGCGGGGGCGGTTGCCCATGAAGTCCAGGTCCGTGATGAGCGAGACCGCCGATCCGGTGAACTTCACGTTGTCGTCCCAGAAGTCGCCGTGGACGAGCTGGCGGGGCAGCGCGTCGTCCTGTGCCGCTCGTTCCCAGAGCTGACGGGCCAGTCGTTGGGCGATCGTGACGTGGCGGGACTCCGCCGCCGAGAGCGCCTCGCTCTGCAGGACGGCGATGCCGGCGTCCACCGCCTCGACCACGTCGGCTGCGGCCACGTGATTCGCCACCGGAGCGGTCGCGGCCGCCTCGTCCAGCGGCGCCAAGCGAAGCCGGTTGTGGACCTTCGCGAGCACGGGCATCGCGAGGCAGATGTGCGCGAAGGACTCCATGTACGTGTCCGACGGCACGAACTCCTCGACCTCGATCAGCCGACCGTCGAACTCGCACCATCCAGTGTCGTCGACGGTCCGCCGGAGCGTTGCGAAGGGAAGTCCGCCGTCGACCAGGAACCGGCGAACGCGTTGTACGGCTTCCAGCCTCGGCACCGTCATCGTCGGCCGGTAGACCCGCACCACCAACCGTCCAGCACCGTGCTCGAGAGTCACGTTCAGGTTGTACGAATCCTCCAGCTCACCATGATCGCCCACCGACTGGAGCCCATATCGCGTAGCGACGACATCGAACAACTCGCGCGACATGTGCTAACCCGCCAGCGCGTCGGGGTGGTCCAGCAGCCACCCGCTGAAGTCGATGGCCGGCACGTTCATGTGAAGCCACTCGGCAGGGCTCGGGCCGAATCCCGCGTAGGCGGCGTGGTAGATCCGGACGGCCACCGTGTACGGAGCAAGTGCCTGCCGTTCCAGTGCGGTCAGCGAAGTCCCCGTGGAGCCCTCGTACGCCTCGATCAGGTGGCGTACGCGAGGCCACGGGAAGACCCCCGGTTCCGTGGGCACGCCACCGTCCACGGTGAGCACCGAGTGCGTCAAGGAGAACGCCAGGTCGTGGATACGGGGACGGTGTATAACGAACCCGAAGTCCAGGAACACCGTCTCGCCGTACGGATCCTGGCCGAGGTTGTCGAGTTTGACGTCACCATGGACGAGGTGCCGGGGCAGCCGCGTCGGTGACACCCAACGACGGCGCAGTCGGCCGAGTAGTCGGCGGAGATCGTCCGCGATCTGGGCGGCATCCGGGTCGTTCGCGACGGCTGCCTCGGTCGTTGGGAGCCACGCCCGCAGGGTGCTCGGCGCCGCGAAGATCGACGTCGGCGGACGCGTGACCCGGAGATCGAGGGCGGAGAGGCTTCGGTGGAGAGTCCCCGCGGCGCGGAACATCCAGGCGTAGGACTCCCAGCTGCTCGGCGGTGTCTCGTGCGGAATGTACGGCTCCACCTCGGCCCACCGGTCGCCGCATCGGAACACCGTGCCGGTGCCCGCTGGTCGGCTGAGGGCGACTGGGACGGTGAGACCGGAGCCGGCCACTGCTCGCCGAACGGCCTGCACGGCGAGCAGTCGGCGACGTGACACGAACGGAGGATGCACGCGGAGGACGAGCCCGGCGGGCTGCAGCAGGAGGTTGCGGCTCATCCAGCCGCCGAGATCAGTGGCTGTGCTCCCTGGCGCGATCTCCACTACCAGCTGCTGGAGGTGCGGGTCCAGGGCGTCGACAGGCGTGGAGCGCAGCAGCGGAGGGGCCGACGGTGGGGGCGGGTCTTCTGACAAGCGGTCCACCTGCGGCATCGGGCCAGTATGAAAGCTTCCGACGTCCCTCTCAACGGGGTTCGCGCTCGTGGTCGGGTGGACCGAGTTCGGCACACAACCGGGTCACCAGGAGCCTCGTTGCCGCGAGGCGTCGAGCGGGGTCGGCGGTGAGCATCACCCCGATCAGCGCCCGAAGCCCATCCCCAGCGGAACATGGCTCAGGTAGGCCAGCCGGCGGGCACCAGCGGGGAGAGGTACGTCATGAATCGCGTAGATCCCGTCCAGGACCGTCTCGGTGCACAGCGCCGACCACCGCCTTTTCTTCGACCTGCCGGCACATGTGGTCGTCACCGTCACGGTCCCGCTCGGCTGACCGCACAGGTTTCCTGCCGGAACCTACCTGGTCAGATCGACCACGAGGCGTCGTTTCGCTCGCCCCTCTGCCTGGCGGTCCCATGCGTCGGGAAGCTGGCCGAGCGGAACGACCTCGTGGGCGACCGTCAGTTGTCCGGTTGCCGCATGTGCAAGCAGGGCCGTCAACGCTTCGCCCTTGCGTACGGTGTCGATCTCGTTGTTGGTGTAGCCGAGGATTGCCGCCGAGCGGCTACGAATCGTCGCGGACGCGAAGGTGGCGGACTCCCCCGCCGAGCTGCCCAGGTTGACGAATCTGGCGCCGGGTGCGAGGAGCCGCAGAGCCGCTGAGGCCGGTACGCCGCAGAGCGGGTCGATGACGACGTCCACGTCTCCGTCGCAGGCCGCCGCGAGCCCTGCGGCGAGGCCGTCCACCTCGTCGTCATCGCTCAGGTGCACGACCGCGTCGGCGCCGCAGGCACCAGCACGATCCCGAGCGTCGGCGGAACGGCAGGCGGCCACGACCCGACGCGCTCCGCACAGCTGGGCGGCCTGGATCGCGACCTGTCCGACGACGCTGCCGCCACCGAGCACGAGGACCTGCTCACCTGGACGGAGGCCCGCCTTCCAGGTCAACGCCATCCACGCGGCGATCGCCGAGAGTCCGAGGGCTGCGACCAAAGTGTCCTCGACCTGCTCGGGAAGGGCGACCAGCTCGGACTCGGGCACCACCACCTGCTGCGCCATGCTGCCGTCGCCCGGCCGCATTCCCGCGGAGGTGGGAAACCAGACGCGCGTGCCACCGGGCAAGGAGCTGCCCTGTGCGACGACACCCACCCCCTGCACACCGGGAACGTACGGAAGTGCGGGAGGCCCGAAGTAGGACGTACCGGTGGCGCAGAGGACGTCGAGTGGCGTGATCGGGGCGGCCGTGGTCGTGACCAGGGCATGGCCGTCGAGGCCGGCCGGCGAGGGCCGGTCGACGAGGGCTGGTGCGCCGCCATGGCGCTCGATGACTGCTGCTCGCATAGGGCTCTGCTCACGTGGAGTAGTCCGGGTACGGGAGCGAGAAGTGCGCGAGCCGTCGTGCGTACTCCAACTGGAATCCCAGCGGCTCGTGGTCGCGCTCGAACATCGCGATGAACAACGTGAGGGTGAGGAAGGGGTGCGCTCCGAGCTCGAACAGCTTCGGGTAGTCGTGCGTGGCCAGTGCCTCGCGCTCCTCGGGCGCGAACTCCAGCCACGTCGTCGTCTCCGCCTGGACGCAGCCCAGGATGCTTCCCGCGCGCTCGGTCTCCCACCACTGCACGGTGCCGCGCGGGTCCGCACGGTAGCGCTCCACCAGCGCGGGGTCACGGTCCACGGTGTAGAGGAACTTGTCGACCAGGTACTTGCTCATGCTGTTCCCCCTTCGCGTGACGTTCCGTTCGGATACCAGGTGAAGTACGCCTCCATGGTGTGGAACAGGTCGAGGCTGTCCACATGGTCGGCCTTGGCGTTCTCGCCGGCGACCCCCATCATCAGCATGAAGTCCATGAAGCCGTGGGTCGCGTTGCCCGGTGCGTGCAGACTGTCGAGCGTCACCTCTGCCAGGCAGCCTTCCAGGTCGCCGTTGGCGATCCAGTCCACGGCCTTGCGGTCGAATGCGGGATCGGGGCCGTGCTCGCCGAACTGCCGCGGACCGCCCAGCTCGAGGGAGAGGTGACCGGTGCCGATGATCGCGACCCGCTGGTCCGAAGGCCAGGACTCGACCATCTCCCGGATCGCCTGGCCCAGCTGGACGAAGCGTCTCGGCTGTGGCAGCGGCGGCGCGAAGATGTTCGTGTAGACGGGCACGATCGGGAGGTCCGCCTCGGGGCGCAGCGTGATGATCGGGCAGGTGATGCTGTGGTCGATGCGTAGTTCGTTGGAGAACGCGAGATCGAAACCCGCGTCCAGGCCGTTGCGCAGAAGGTGTGCCGACAGGTCCTCGTGCCCAGGGAGCAGCATCCGGGGCAGACCGAACTCGCGTTCCTCGTTGTAGAAGTTCGCGTCGTAGAACGGCGCCTTGCCAATCAGGAACTGCGGCATGTTGTCCAGCCACAGTTGGTGGAAGTGGTCGCTCCCCACCATCACCAGAACGTCGGGCCGCGCACGCGTCAAGGTCTCCCGGAAGCGCTCGATCTTCTCCACCCACTCGTCGGCGAACGGTGGACGGTCGGCGCCCGTGGAGGTACTCGCCCGGTAGTAGAACGGGTGATGGGTCGAGGCGATGACCGCGACGACGCTGGCCATGGGGACTCCTTCAGCTCGACGGGTTGCTGAGTGGGTCGACGTAGGTCGCGTTCCGGTCCACCGAGAGGTAGACGTCCTGTCCCACCGGTCGGCGGGTCTCCTCGGCCAGCTGGCCGAGAAGGCCGGCCGCGCGGGCCAGCAGGGCGAAGCCCCGCAGCAGTTCGAGCGGGAGGCCGAGGTCCGCCAGGGCCGCGCCACACACGCCGGCGCCGTTGAGCGGCAGGGTACGTCCGAGGACGCGGGGGTGTACCCGGCCGATGGCCTCGAACAGACGGAGGTGCCGACCCTTCAACCCCTCCTCCGCGGCGATGGCGAGCAGGCGGGGCGTACGCGGATCGCGCTGCTTGTGGACCGGATGGCCGAGCCCCGGGACGAGGCGGCGGGACTCCCGTGCCTCCTCGACCGCCGACAGCGCGAGCGCGTCCCACGCCGCGTCGTCGTCGACACGTTCCGGGATCTCGTCATGATGCTGTTCCAGCACGCCGGCCAGGAACTGGCCGCAGTCCTCGGTCACGCCGAGGAACCGGGAGCCACCGCCGAGCAGGCCGGCGGCGAGTGCCCCCTGGAGTGAGTCCGGCGCGGACAGGTAGGTGAGCCGGGCGGCGATCGCGGTCGGGGTGAAGCCGTGATCGGCGAGCGCGACCAGCACGGACTCGAAGACCCGCACCTGTGCAGGGGTGGGACGTTGTTGCGTGACCAACCAGAAGGCGAGCTCACCGAAACCGACGTTGCCCATCAGGTCGCCGGCGAGATCCTTTCCCAGCAACGAGATCGAATCCGCGTCCGACGTGCCGAGCGAGGTCGGATACGTCGGTGCCTGCGGTGGCGACGACTTGTTGCCCACGTGCTCACCTCTCAGCTCGGTCGGCAGCCGGTACGCGTAGCTGTGATCGTGCGTCTGCTCAGGGACGGGGTGCGGAGAGCCAGGCGCGTAGCTCCGTGCCGTGCTCGTCCAGGTCGGGTGGCGGCAGGTCATAGCGGGTGGGGGTCTCGGAGAACGTGATCGGGTTGCGGACCGACGGCACCATGGCGTCGCCCTCACCAACCTGTACGACGGGGGCCAGGCCAAGCTGCTCCGCGAACGCCACGCCCTCCTCGACCGTGTTGATCGGTCCGCACGCCACGCCGGCGTCGAGCAGGTCGCGGAACCACTCCATCCGCCCCCTCGTCCGGAGGCGTTCGACCAGCAGCGGGCGAAGCTCCTCGCGGTTGGCAGTGCGGTCCTGGTTGGTGCGGAACCTGGCGTCGTCCGCGAGCTCGGGCATGCCGAGAACCTTGCACAGGTTGGCGAACTGCCGATTGTTGCCAGCGGTGATGATCAGGTCGCCGTCCGCGGTGGGCAGTGGTTCGTACGGGAAGAGGCTGGGATGGGCGTTGCCCATGCGGTGCGGTACGACGTGGCCGGCGACGAAGGCGCTGGTCTGGTTCACCATCCCGGACAGGGCGGTCGCGAGAAGATTGACCTCGACATGCTGCCCGGTGCCGGTGCGGTGGCGGTGCTGCAAGGCAGCGAGGACGCCGATCGTGGTCTGCATCCCCGACATCACGTCGAACACCGAGATGCCGGACCGGTACGGCGGACTTTCGGGGTCACCGGTCAGGCTCATCAGCCCCGAGATCGCCTGGACGATGAGGTCGTAACCGGGCAGCGCGGCACCTCCGCCGGAACCGAACCCGGTGATCGAGGCGTAGATGACGGCCGGATTGCGCGAAGCCACGCTGTCGTAGTCCAGCCCGAACTTGACGAGACTTCCGGGACGGAAGTTCTCGAGCACGATATCGGCGCGGGCCGCGAGTTCCTGGGCGAGCGCGCGGTCGTCCGGGTCGGCGAAATCGAGCGCGATGGACCGCTTGTTGCGGTTGATGCCGAGGTAGTACGTCGCCACGTCGCCGCGCAGTGGCGGGGACCAGGTGCGGGTGTCGTCGCCTGCGGGCCCTTCCACCTTGACGACCTCGGCCCCCATGTCCGCCATCAGCATGCTTGCGTACGGGCCCGCCAGGATCCTGGAGAAGTCGGCCACCAGGAGTCCCGCGAGCGGGCCTCCTGGTGCCGCACCCACCGGGGAGTCTTCCGTCATGATCTCCTCGTCCGCTGTTCGGACAATCGTCCGATAGCTTGCCAGAATCTGTCGCCAAGGGCCACGATGTCAAGCCGGACGGTGCACTCGGCCCGGTCAGGAGACGCTGGGCTCGACGACGGCGCGAGGTAGGGCGTCGTACCTCGCGAAATCGGCGCTCACGGCACCCGCCGCCTGCAGGAGCAGCGGGAGGTAGTCCTCGGTGAGCGTCTGCACCGGTGTCTCTGCCGCGTGGACGGTCACGTTCATCGCGGCGATGACCCGGCCGGCACCGTCGCGGACCGGCGCCGCGATCGACCGGATCCCGGAGGCGAGCTGCTCGTCGGTGAGTGCCCACCCGCGCGCGCGTACCTCCCGGAGCGCCGCGTCGAACTCTGCCTGGTCCGGCTGCCACCGAGCCGTCACGCCAGAGCGGCTCGGCTGGGCAAGTACGCGGCCGAGTTCGTCGGCGTCGAGTCCGGCGAGCAGGACCTTGCCGAGGGACGTCGGCTGCGCTGGGAACCGGGTGCCGATCTGCACCGCCAGCGTGATGATCTTGGGCACGGCGACCCGTGCGACGTAGACGATGTCGGAGCCGTCGAGCTGGGCGATGGAGCTCGACTCGTGCGTACGGGCGACGAGCCGTTCCATGTGGGGGCGAGCCACGTCCCACAGGCCCATGCCCTGCACGTAGGTCAGGCCGAGCTCGAGCACCCGCGGCGTGAGGGTGAACCCGCCACCGGCGGGCCGCACGTACCCCAGGGACTCCAACGTACGAAGGATTCTGCGCGCCGTCGGACGCGCCAGCTGGGTCGCCACTGCCACCTCGCTGAGGGTCATCACCGGCCGGTGGGCGTCGAACGCCCGGACGACGTCGAAGCCGCGGGCTATCGACTCGATGAAGTCGGGGTCGCTGTCGCGACGGGGCATCGACCACTCCCTGGAGCTTGCGGCGGGTTCGAACGACGGGCGCCTCAACTCTCCCGTTCAGGTGCTTGGCCAGAGCCACAGGCGTACACCAGTGAACCACGTTGACCGCTGTGCGGACAAAGCGCCACTTCCGCTTAGGCCAGGTGCCCAGCGCACGGACCGGACGCGTGGCGACCCGGCCATCCGGCCCGGGATCCCTTGACAAGGTAGGAGAGGGGTCATACTTTGCTGCCTTACGGACGGATGTCCGTAGACCGGACAGGTGGACGCGTCACCCTCCAGGAGCATCCGATGACGAGCATCCCGAACGAACGCGTGGGGACCGAGACGACCACACCAGGAAACGTCGAGATCTCACCGGCGGTTGTCGCCGTGGGGTTCGGGGTCCTCTGTCTGTCGTACATGCTCAACGCGATGGACCGGCAGATCTTCTACCCGCTGCTTCCCGACATCAGCGGCGAGTTCGGGTTCAGCCTGGAGCAGGGCGGCACGCTGGCCACAGGCTTCACCCTCGGTCTCGCCCTCGCCGGGCTGATCGGTGGCTTCCTGACTGACCGGCTCTCACGGCGGAACATCCTTGTGATCGCCGTCCTCCTGTACTCGGTCGGCACGCTGGGAGTTCCGCTCGCCTCCGGATTCGTGGACATGAGCGCGTACCGCCTACTCTCCGGCATCGGCGAAGGCATGCACGCCGCGGCCGTCTACGCCGTCATCGGGGCGTTCTTCTTCCACCGGCGCGCGGTGGCGGCTGGCGTCGTCGGTGTCGCGTTCGGCCTCGGTGTCTTCCTCGGCCCGCTCGTCGGGACCCAGATCGTGTCCTCGTGGGGCGACTGGCGGGCACCGTTCTATGTGTTCGCCGGCGTCGGCCTGGTCATGTCCGTCCTCATCGTCGCCGTCGTGTCGAAACGGCTGACCGAGGCGGTCACGGGCAAGGCGGCCGGCTCCTCCCAGGCGTTCGACCACGTGCCCGCGAGCCCCTTCAACCGCAACACTCTCGGGTTGGGAATCGCGTGTGTCGTGTCGGGCGTGGTGTTCTACGGCTTCCTCGGCCTGTATCCGACCTTTCTCCAGGAGCAGCACGGATTCACCCCCGGGGAGGCGGCGTTCGCCCTGTCCATGGCGGGATTCGGGGCCATGATGGCGCTGCCGGCCGGTTGGTTGGGCGACCGTTACGACCAGCGCAAGCTGCTCGCCATCGGGTTCGTCGGGGCGTCCGGCTGCACCTTCCTCGCCTACCAGGTGGCGACGACGCCCGCGACCCACTACGTACTCGCCTTCCTCATCGGCACCTTCGCCAGCGGCTTCCTGTTCACCAACTGCACGACCGCCATGCAGCGGGCAGTACGCCCCGAACACGTCGGACGAGGAGCCGGCCTCTTCATGCTCACCTACTACGTGGGCGCTGCGTTCTCGGGCCTGTTGTTCGCCCGGCTCGTCGGCGAACTCGGCTGGGGCGGTGCGGGCCTGTGGCAGCTCACGGTCCTGCCGTTCGTCGGGGTCGCGGCCATGCTCCTGGTCAGGACGTCCTCGATGCTGGTCCCCCACCGCGCCGGCAGGTAGGTCGTCAAGGGGCTCTAGACCGACGACTCTTCACAACACCAGCGCAGGTGGGCGTCTGGACGAAGGAGCGCTCATGGGAACCAGCAATGTGCCCGAGACGGCATTCGAGGTGGGCCGGCCGGTGGTGCTCCGCCACGGGACCGTTCTGATCATGGACGACGGCAGGTCGGTGCTCACCGATGCCGACGTCCTGGTCGTCGGCGAACGCATCGAGGCCGTCGGGCGCCAGCTCGACGTACCAGCGGGAACTCTCGAGATCGACGCCACCGGCGGGATCATCATGCCGGGGATGGTGGACACCCACCGGCACATGTGGCAGACCGCAATGCGCGGATACGGCGCCGACTGGACCCTGACGCAGTACTTCGTCTGGAACTACCTCGAGCACGGCAAGAAGTTCCGGCCCGAGGACATCCATGCCGGCAACCTGCTGTCGGCCATCGAGTCGATCGAGGCCGGCGTCACCACCACGGTGGACTGGTCGCACGGGCTGCAGACCACCGACCATGCCGAGGCCGCGGTCGATGCCCTCCAGGCCGTACCCGGTCGGTTCGTTCTCGCCTACGGCAACATCCAGGCAGGACCCTGGGAGTGGTCCGCCCAACCCGAGTTCCGTGCCTTCGTCGAGCGACGGTTCTCAGGCGACGACTTGCTCGGGTTCCAGATGGCCTTCGACGTGACCGGAGACCCGGCGTTTCCCGAGCGTGCGGCGTTCGAGGTGGCGCGCGAGCTCGGTGCGCCGGTGACGACCCATGCCGGTGTCTGGGGCGCCACCAACGACGACAGCATCCAGCTGATGTACGACAACGGGTTCATGACCCCGCAGACGGTGTACGTCCACGCGGCGACACTGAGCGCCGATTCGTACCACCGGATCGCCGCTACCGGCGGGACGGTCTCGGTGTCGACCGAGAGCGAGCAGAGCTGTGGCCAGGGCTACCCGCCCACGTGGATTCTCCGGTCTCACGACATCCCGGTCTCGTTGTCCGTGGACACCAGCGTGTGGTGGAGCGCCGACCTGTTCTCGGCGATGCGATCGACGCTCGGCGCCGACCGGGCCCGTGAGCACCTGGAGGCGCACGCCAAGGGCGACACGGTGACGCACTGCCACCTGCGCGCCGACCAGGTCCTGGAGTGGGCGACCCGAGGGGGCGCAAAGGCGCTCGGCCTCGACGACCGGATCGGAAGCCTCGAGGTCGGCAAGAAGGCGGACGTCGTGCTGATCAAGAACGACCACTCACCGGTCATGTTCCCGATCCTCAACCCCTACGGCCACGTCGTCTTCCAGGCCCAGCGGGCCGACGTCCACACCGTCCTCGTGGACGGCCGGGTCGTCAAGTACGACCACCGGTTGGTCGACGTCGACCTGGCCCCCGTACGTCGCGCGGTCGAGTCAACCGTCGAATACCTGCAGGACGCATTGGGCGCGGAGGCCTGGCCGCAGGGCATGAATCCCGACATCCCAGAGACGAAGGTGCTGGACAACCCGTACACCTACACCGACTACCGCAGTGCTTCCACGCACACCTCAGTGGCCGGTCGCGCGGACCAGGACTGAGCCACGCGCGAGTTCAAGCAGAACGGCGCCATGTTGCCGTGCAGAGTCTCGGTGGTCGAGAGCTGCGGTATTTCTCGCGCTTGTGGAACGTCTCATCGCTGGGTTTCGGCGCGCAGGATCTGAGCCGCCTCAGCCCTGGCGCGGAGCTTGCCTTCTGCCGAGGGGCGCGGGAGGTACTTCATGCCGCAGTCGGTGGCGACGACGATGCGTTCGGGCGCTACGAAGTTCAGTGCCCTTCTGACCCTCGCGGCGACCGTCTCGGCGGACTCCACCTCGTGGTCGGACAGATCGATCACGCCAAGGATGATCGTCTTGTCCGGCAGGTGTTTGAGCACGGACGTGTCGAGATTCGACTGGGCGGTCTCGATGGAGATCTGGTCGCAGGAGCAGCTGGCGAGCTCGGGGAGGAATGAGTAGCCCGAGGGCCGCTCATGGATGATCGCGGCATAGCCGAAGCAGATGTGTACGGCGGTCGTTCCCGGGGCGTTGTCCAGAGCCCGGTTCAACGCCTTCAGGCCGAACTCGCGCGCGGGCTCTGGACGAGCCTGCATGTAGGGCTCGTCGAGTTGCACGATGTCGGCACCTGCCGCGAAGAGGTCGTGGACCTCTGCGTTGACCGCCTCGGCGTAGGCCATCGCGAGAGCCTCCGAACTGCCGTAGTGCTCGTCCTGCGCCTGCTGCGACATCGTGAACGGCCCTGGCACCGTCACCTTGACCACCTGGTCGGTGTTCCTGCGCAGGAACCGCACGTCCTCGGCCTGGACCGCCCGCGGCCGCCGGATCGGTCCAACCACGCGAGGCACCGGATTCGGGTGACCGCTGCGGTCGAGTGCCTCGCCGGGGTTGTCGATGTCGACGCCCTCCAGGGCCGTGGCGAAGTGGTTGGAGTAGCTTTCCCGGCGCATCTCGCCGTCGGTCAGGATGTCGAGCCCGGCGCGTTCCTGCGCCCGGATGGCAAGCAGCGTGGCATCGTCCTGTGCCTCGGCCAGCTGCTCCGGCTCCGGTCGCCACAGCTCACGGGCCCGGACCCGAGGCGGGAATCTTCCGGCCAGCCTGGCGCGATCGATGAGCCACTCCGGCTGCGCATAGCTGCCGACCAACGAGGTGGGGAACAGAGGGAGCGTCTGCATGGGCCGACTCTTGCCGACATCGCGGCGCAAGGCAACCCCGCTGACGACAACGCCATGAGATCAGGGATGCAGAACGCCAAGTCGACACGATATGGTGCCAATCATGTTCGCCTGATCTCTCGCCGGCACACGATGCCGCACTGAATTCGACTGCTCGGCCCCTGCACGCTGTGGTGGCCCAGTTCGTGATGCGAGAGACGGCACATTCACCTGCCTTGGCGTGGCCCACCACGTCCTTGCATACCTGCCGCCATTTTCGCGCTCAGCGCGCCACCGGAAAGCCGTCCGAGCCGGAATGACAGCTCATACTGACCGCGAGAAACGGAATTTCGCAGTGTTCAGGTTGATCAGCTATGCGTACGCCGGAAGCCACTCGGTGCTGGCTTTGGTGGCCGCCGCGGCCGCTGCGGCCTGCTTGGCCGTCCTCCTGGCATTCCAGATCGGCAATGTCGTCGGCGCGGTGCCGCAGGTCGCCGGTACCCAGAGCGGCAGTGGCACCGGCACTTTCCTTGTCCAGGCTGCTGTCCTGGTAGCCGTGTTCGCCCTCGACAGCGTGCAACCCACCTGGCTGCACCTCGCGACGCGTCGAACCGTCCTCGATCTCGAACGCAGGACCAGCGACGACATTCTCCAGCCACTGCTCGAACCGCCTCGGATCTCCCACCTGGAGGACCCGACCGTCCAGGACGTCATCCAGCGCTCCCGAGGAATAGGAAGCTTTGGCATCCGTACGGGAATCGAAGCGATCGGGCCCTTGATCAGGTCACGACTCACCGCCTTTGGTGCGGCTGCGATAGTTGCCTGGGTATTTTCCTGGTGGGTGGCACTGGCGTTACTCTCCACCACCTGGCTGTTGGAGTGGTACACGGCGCGGTTGCTGATAGCAGAGTCCGATCAGTTGGCTGACCAGACCGAGGAGAAGCGCCGATGCGGCTACCTCTTCGATCTCGCTATGGATCGCGGAGCGAAGGAGATCCGCATATTCGGTCTCGCCGACTGGTTCAAGGACCGCCACCTGTCGCTGTGGCGTGCGGCGATGGCCCCTCTCTACCGGGAACGGCGGCGTGCCGCTGTCGCCACTCTCGCGGTCTACGGACTGCACCTTGGCGTGATGATTGCTGCCGTCATCCTGGCCACCCGGGCGATGGGACGAGGTGGCCCCGGCGTTGCCGAACTCACGACCGCGATCGTGGCTATCCTCCGGCTTGGCATGTCCTCCGAGCCGGTAGGTGCGGCCGGACTGCGTCGAGGCCTCGAAGCCTACGAAGCCATCCAGGCGCTCCCAGGACTGGTGTGTCACCAGCGGGTGCGCCACGTCGAACCCGCACCGCGATCTGATCCGGCCGCACATGCCTCGGACTTTCTTGTGCGCTTCAGCCGGGTCACCTTCAGCTATCCAGGATCGAAAACCCGCGTGCTCGACGGGTTGGACCTTGACGTGATACGTGGTGAACGACTCGCCCTGGTGGGAGTCAATGGCGCCGGAAAGTCCACCCTCGTCAAGCTTCTGCACGGGCTTTACCTACCCACGTCTGGACGCATTACGTTGGACGGACACGACCTGAACGAAATGAGTGGGAAGCAGCTCGTCTCGTGGCAGCACGGCATTGTGCCGGTCCCGCAGGAATTCGCCAAGCTCCCCCTGTCCCTGGTCGAGAACGTCGCGTTCAACCTGGACGAACTTGGTGCCCAAGATCTCGACGTCTTTCGAGACGCCCTCGTCAAGGCGGGCGCTGATGGCTTCGTCGAGCAGCTTCCACGAGGGCGAGACACCCTCCTCCACAAGGCGTTCGAAGGTCGCGCCGAATTGTCGGGGGGCGAGTGGCAGCGGCTCGCCCTTGCCCGGGCGCTGTACGCCATGCCCGCAGGAGTTCGTCTGCTCGTACTCGACGAACCCGCGGCCGCACTCGATGTCCGGGCAGAGGCGGACCTGGTTGATCGATATCTCGAGCTGACAAGCGGGATCACGTCGTTGACCATCTCGCATCGGTTCTCGGTCGTGCGGGGTGCCGATCGCATCTGTCTCATGGAGGGCGGTCGCATCGTCGAATCCGGTAACCACCCGGAACTCATGTCCGCGGGTGGAGCGTACGCACGGATGTTCCGGCTCCAGTCCGACCGCTACGTCGAGGGGCTGTAGATGCGTGAGTTGGGCCGTTCGTTACTCGCGCTCCTGGCTATCACCTTCAGGGTTGCCCCGGTGCTGGCGACGGTGGAGTTTCTCTCGGTCTGCGCCGTCGCCGTAGCTGTTCCGCTTCAGACGTACGGCGTGGCACAGCTTGTCGACGGACTCGCGGGAGGCGATGGACGTACGCACGGCGTCGTGCTGGTCGCGGCCGGCGTCTCGATCACCTTCGTCGGCCGGATAGCGTCGAGCGCCGTCGAGGCATCGCTCGAGGATCGGGTCGAGATAGCCCTCACCAGTGAGCTGTTGAGGCCCACCACGTCCATCCCGGGGCTGACTCACCATGAGCGTCCGGCCGTCGCGGATCGAGTCGCCACGGTGCGAGAGGAGTCACGCGATCTGAAGTACGGAGCAACAATGCTCGGCTCGGCGCTTGCCGTCCTCACGGGGACGATGGCGGTGTTGGTCGTGCTGGTTGCCACTCATCCGGTGCTGGTTGCACTTCCTGTCGTTGGCCTGGTGCGGATCTGGGCGGCTGCGCGGGCCGGCAACCGTCTCCAGCGCGCTCACCGCTCGACAGCGCAGCATCATCGAATGATCGAGCAGCTCACCGACCTCGCCGTGTCGGCACGGCACGCGATGGAGATGAGGGCGTTCGGGCTGCGGAGGTTTCTGCTCGGCCGGATTGGCCAGCTGTATGGCTTGCGGGATGAGCCGCGCTGGAACGCAGAGAAGGACGCGGCCCGTTCGGAGATCACGGGCCGACTGGTGTTCTGCATGGGCTACGGCGCAGCGATCTGTTTCGTCGTATGGCAGGTACGCGCGGGGGGAATGAGCCCGGGTGACATCGCGTTGGTGGTGCTGCTTGTGCCCCAGGTCGACAGCGCCGCGTCCGGGTTGGCGAGCTCCTCTCGGGTGATCTCGTGGATCGTGGAGATTGTCGCCAATCTTCGCTGGCTCCGAACGTACGCACAGCAGGAGTCCTGGCGGGATGGTCATGCCACAGCCCCGGCGTCGCTCCAGGCCGGGATCGAACTCCGCAACGTGTCCTTCACGTATCCCGGAGCGTCGCGGCCCTCACTCACCGATGTGAGCTTGTCCATACCTGCCGGGAGCACGGTGGCGTTGGTCGGCGAAAACGGCGCGGGGAAATCGACGATCGTCAAGCTTCTCGCACGATTCTACGACCCGACCGAGGGTTCGGTACTGATCGACGGGATTGACCTACGGGCCTATGACACCCGCTCGTGGCGGAGATCGATCTCGACGGGTTTCCAGGACTACGTGAGGTTCGAGTTCTCCGCCCGGGAAGCGGTCGGCCTCGGGGACCTGGCACATATGGACAACCCTCGAGCGTTGACGACCGCGCTGCAACGTGGCGATGCGGCGACAGTGGTAGAAGGCCTTCCGTCCGACCTGGATACGCAGCTTGGCACCACGTTCAGCGGCGGAGTCGACCTCTCTGGCGGGCAATGGCAGCGGTTGGCCCTCGCGAGATCATTCATGCGGAAACACCCTCTGCTGCTCATGCTCGACGAGCCCACTGCGGCGCTGGATCCAGAGTCGGAGTACGCGCTGTTCACGAGAATCGTCGCCGCGACCGAACGCACCTCCGGTTCCCACGGCGGCATCACGCTGTTGGTGTCGCACCGCTTCTCGACCGTCAGGGTGTCCGACATGATTGTGGTGGTCTCTGGTGGCCGGATAGTCGAGGTGGGTAGTCATGATGATCTCATCGCTCGCTCCGGTCACTACCATGAGTTGTTCCACCTGCAGGCGAGGGCCTACCGCTAGGGCTGTCTGTCGACCGAGAGCACAAAGGGCTGGCCGATATCCGTCGCGTCCACCTACGCTCGCGGCCATGGAACCTGCGGAGATTGCCCGGTTCACCGAGGTCAACCGGCGGGCCTGGGATGTGATCGCGGTCGCGCGGGGACAGGGCCTCCATTCAGGCGAGCTGTTCGCACAGGGGATAGCGAACCTCGCCGTCGACGAGCTTCCGATCTCGGACTGGCACGGCCTCGAGGTGCTCCACCTGCAGTGCGCCAGCGGCGAGGACACGCTGAGCCTTGCCCTCGCTGGCGCAACGGTCACCGGTGTCGACATCGCACCTGAGAACATCAAACATGCCCAACGCAAGGCCGGGATCGCTGGGCTGGATGCGACGTTCGTGGCCGCTGATGTCTACGATCTTCCGTCCGACCTCATCTCGGCCCGCTTCGATGTCGTGTTCGTGAGCTGTGGAGCGCTTGGCTGGCTGCCGGACCTCGGCCGATGGGCCGGCATCGTCGCCGCAGCGCTCAAGATGGGCGGACGACTCCTGGCCGACGAGATCCATCCCCTGTCCGGCTGCTTCGAGTACGACGGCGACCGCTATGTCGCGGTGGAGGACTACTTCCGGCGACATACGCCCCAGTGGAACCCGGCGGGGCCACCAGGACTGGCCGGAACGGGACCTGACGACATCATGCCGGGCACTGTCGAGTTCCGCTGGCCGATGGGCGATGTCATCACTGCTCTGGCGAAGACTGGCATGCGTATCGAACTGCTGGACGAGTACCCGGGCGACGGTCCCGACCTCTCGGCTCGGCAGGTCGAGCAACTTCGCCAGCTCCCCGGTGGCTTCGTCCTGATGGCCACCAAGGACCGCCTCGCGGCGGCCGCGGCCAGTCCCGGAAGTTCAGCCGGCTCGCATTGACAGGAAACCTGACCAAACCTAGCGTCAAACCGTTTGAGTTGAAGGCTTCTGCGACTGGCTGATTAGCGGCTCCGAGGGAGAAAACGAAATGCTGGAGGCATTCCAGGAGCAGGGGTACGCCGTCTTTCCTGGATTCCTTGTCAAGGCAGAAATCGACACGCTGAAGGCAGCCGTGGACCGGCACATGTCGGCCCAACCGCGGCGACATGCGTACGAGGATGAGGACATCGGCGCGCTCGTCTGGCATCCACGAGTAGGTGAGATGGTCGATGAGCTCATGGGTGGACGGTACGTCTTCCACCACATCCATGCCGCCCGTCACGACGCTGGCACCAAGGGCGTGTCTTGGCACCAGGACTACGAGCAGTGGCCCCAGACCAATCGCTCGCACCTCATGGTGCACGTGTTCTTCTACCTCAATGGGCTCAACGGGACGATCGGGGACCTGCTTTTCGTACCCGGCTCCCACAGGTATGCCACGGACAGCCACGCGCTGACCTTCCTCGGCGATTCCGATCTCCCGGGGATGGTCACCGTCGACGACGTGCCGCCTGGTTCGGTCCTGATCGTGCACTCGGGGATGTGGCACGCACGTCGCGCCAAGCCAGGTGGCGAGGACAGCCCGCGCTGGTTCATCGATTCGTCGTACTGCCAGTCAGGGGTCAAGTGGCCGTCGTACCGGGCACCGGACATGCTCGGCGACTTGCGCGAGCGGCATCTGTCGGCAGGCGGCACCCGTCCGTGGCTCTTCGACGACGCGCAGTTCTTCGACGGCGCCCGCGCACGCAAGACGTTGGGAAGCCTCGAAGGCAGCGTGCTGCTCGACCTGCCGCAGTGGCAGACCTGATGAGGCTGCTCGTCACCGGTGCCACCGGCAAGCTGGGCCGTGCGCTCATCGACAAGCTCCACGGCAGCTGCGAGATCCGCGCGCTCTGCCACAACAGGCCACTGGACGTCGACGGAGTCGAATGTGTCTTCGGCACCATCGCCGACCGGGAGACCGTCCGTCGAGCGATGGCAGACGTCACCCACGTTGTCCATCTCGCCACCTGCAAGGAAACGCCCGACGAGATCATGGACGTGGCCGTCAAGGGTCTGTTCTGGCTGCTCGAAGAGGCGCGGGAGAGCACGACCTGCGAGCGGTTCGTTCTTGTCGGTGGCGATGCCGCCGTCGGTCATTTCGTCTACAAGCATCCCGGCCCGGTGACCGAGACGCAGCGACACACCGCCTACCAAGGGTGTTACGCACTGTCGAAGGTCCTCGAGGAGGTCATGCTCGAGCAGTACCAGATCGCCTACGGTCTCAACTCCACTTGTCTACGGGCACCCTGGATCATGGAGCGAGACGACTTCCGGTACTCCCTCTCGTTCGGTCCCGACCAGTTCGGTGGACCAGCCTGGCGCGAGCTCGTGGACGGCGAAGTGCCGGACGGTGCCGTCCCGCTGGCACTCGACGCCGAGGGCGCCGCGCTCAAGCGCAACTTCGTCCACGCGAGCGACCTCGTAGAAGCGATCGCTCTTGGGTTGGAACACCCGGCCGCCGCCGGCCAGACGTTCAACATCTGCATGGACGAGCCGGTCAACTACCAGCACGTGGCGGAGCATCTCGCACGCACGCGAGGCCTGCCCGTCATCAAGGTGCCGACGCCCTATCACTCGACCTGGCTGGACAACACGAAGGCCAAGCTGATGCTCGACTGGAGGCCGCGGTACGACACCGAACGCCTCATCGAGGACGCCTGGGCCTACCAGCGAAGTCCAGAGGACCCTCGGATCGTCTGGTACCCCGGATAGTCATCGGCTCCAGCCGATGGCTACCGAGGGCAGCCGCGTCACCATTGCCCGCCATCACGCCTCGGCATGCTCGGCCTGCTCCTCGATCAACCGAGCCGTATCTGGATCAAGCCCGCTCATGATCGCCCTTTCCGATAGATCCCCTCATCGGTACCGTTCGCTCGCCAGCGGTAGCAAGCCGCATTCGTGAAGCACGCCTTCGGGCGTCGTTGCTGGCCCTGATTGGTGATCGACCCCAGGTCATCAGAGGTAGTAGGGCGGGCGGGACTCGAACCCGCGACCCAGGGATTATGAGTCCCATGCTCTAACCAGCTGAGCTACCGCCCCTCGACGCACATGAGTGCCGCTCCCGTGCGCCGTGAGACTGAGCCTAGTCGCCAGCGGCGACAAGACGCGACGAGGTAGGACAATGTGAAGGCGTGGCGACCCACCGGTTGTCCAGCCGTGCCCATGAACGTACGGAGATCTTCTGTGGGCCTGCTCGATGTGCCACGGTGTGATCACCCTACGGCTCGGAGTTGGATATCGGAGGTACCAGCCATGCCCTCCGCTGCATCTGTGCGGGTCCTGTACGTACGCCACGGTGAGAACCTGGCCAACACCCTCCACCAGTTGTCTCACAAGGCCGTCGATCATCCACTCACCGACCACGGCCGCGACCAGTCCGAGCAGCTCGCCCGTAGCCTCGCCGACCAGAACTGGCGTTTCGACGAGGAGATCGTCAGCTCCCCCTCGCGCCGCGCCCAGGAAACCGCGCGGGTGCTCGCCGGGAAGCTCGACCTCGCCGTCGTCACAGACGAACGCCTGCGCGAGATCGATGTCGGGTCCCTCGACGGCCGCAGCGACCAGGAGGCTTGGGACGCCTACGCCGAGATCCATCGCCGTTGGGCGGCCGGCGAATGGTCCCGCCGGTTCCCTGACGGCGAGAATCTTCGCAACCTGGCAAATCGGCTCCGCGCGGCGCTGCTGGGAGCCGCGACCACGGCCGGCCGACGCCCGGCGACCCAGGGTGGACGCGACACCCCGATCGTGCTGGTAGTCGGTCATGGTGGTGGCTTCAGGGCCGCTCTCCCCTACCTCATCAGGAATGTCGCGGACGCCTATCCACACATCGACATGGCCAACTGCGCGGTGACCTACCTGCTGGCGACCCCCGCGTCGCGGCCGTCGGTGATCAACCTGCAGGCATGGGGAACGCCGTGCGTGGAGCTCGACCGGCTCCGCATCTCGACCTGATCGTCCCGATGCCCCTACCGACGCTGGCGTGTGCTACTTGGTCGCCTTGCCGACGGTGATGTCGAACTCGCGGTAGACACGCGCCCAGAAGCCGTCGCGCAGCCAGACCCGGGCCTCGGGATAGGGGCGAAGGGAGTGGCCGAGTTCCTTCTCCGCCTCGATCAGGAGTTCGGTGTCGATCACTGTCGGCAGCAGGGGACCGGGCAGCAGGTCGCGGATGTGGTCGCGCCCTCGGGTGAGGATCCACTTCTGTGCCACGTGTTCGCCGACCTCCTCCACGGTGTTCGGATTGGGGCCCAGCTTGGAAACGGTGCCGCCGAGCGACGTCGTCCGCGCGGCCTTCGCGGCTGGCGCCCGGGCGGCGAACACCTCGGCCGGCGTGGGTGCCGCACTCGGCTCGGTCGCCGGGTGGGGCAGCGGATGGGCCTGCCGGAAGTACGGCCGGAGCAGGTCGGCGGACAGGACCTGCACCGTGTCGGACTCCCAGACCAGACGCTCGGCCTGGTTGCTGCCGTAGGACGGCTCGACTCCCCAGAGGTGGATCCGGACGCCGTAGGCCTGGGCCGCCTCGACCGCCGACACGAGGTCCTCGTCCCCGGCGATCAACACGGCGTCGGTGACGGCTCCGTGTCGGGCGAGCGCGTCGAGATCACTTCGGATCTGGGCGTCGACACCCTTCTGTTGGCCCTGCCTGTTGAGGTTGCCGAGGCGTACCTTCACCATCGGCAGGGCCGCGATCACCCGCTGGTCGACGGTGGGTACGCGATCATGGGCGGCGTCGTACCAGTAGACCCGAAGCAGCTCGCCGGGCAGCCCTTCGGCACCGTGCTTCTGCAGGCCCTGGATCAACTCGTCGGCGGCGACCCGATATTCACGCCGCTCCCGCGCACCGAACAGGACTTCCCCCGCGGCGGCGTAGAGATAGCCGACGTCGACCAGGATGGCGTATTTCATCGCGAAGGCCGAACCGCCGAGATCTGGGATTCCCACAGTTGCCTCCCTCGACCTCTCCTACGGCCGCGCGCTCTCGCCGATGCTCCTCCAGCGTGGCGCTTCCCCGCGAGACTACACGTCCGGCCTTCCTTACAGGCAGCGGATGCGAGGCCGTTCACGGAAGAGGGAAACGGTGTAGGGGAGTCGATCTCGATCGACCCCCCTACACCGCAAACCGCAGCTGACCTGCGGATGCTGCTCCCGCGGCTGGACTCGAACCAGCAACCTGCCGGTTAACAGCCGGACGCTCTGCCAATTGAGCTACGCGGGAACGCCACGCCGACGACTGCCGGCCCGCATAGGTTAGCAACCCGCTCGGCCCCACCGTGCCGCCGGGCACCCACGTGCGGGAGGCCACCGGAGCGATGTCCCGCGCCGCAGGTGTCAGGGCGAGATGGCGCCGTACCTGCGGAGGATCTTGACGACTTCCGGGGCGCTGGCGAAGGCCCGGACCACATCGTCGTCGGTGACGACCTGGTGGGCGTTGGCGTCGATGTAGTCCCGCAAAAGCCGGTCAAATGTGGCAGATCCGACGGTACGCCGCGCCTGGTGGAGCATGGTGCCGCCCTGCCGGTAGACCCCCGCACCGTAGTAGTCGGGGGCCCCCAGGCCCGCGTACCACCGCATCGTCTCGCCCACCTTGTTCCTGACCCGGGGTGGTACGACGAACCGTCGTTCAGCGGCGGCGGTCCCGTTGACCAGGACTTCGGCATATTCGGCGAATGCCTCGTCCAGCCACGGATCCCGCGCCTGGTTGTTGCCGACGAGACCGTAGAACCACATGTGGGCGACCTCATGCGGAACGAGCTGCGGATACGTGCGCGGGTTGACGTTGCCGAACTGGATCGCGCCAGGGAACTCGATTCCGGTCGGGATGTCTGGCGCGATCGTGACCCACAGGTCGTCGTACGGGAACGGCCCGAGGTAGGCCGACAGCTCCTCGACGGCGGCCGCGGTCAGGTCCGCCCACTCCTCCGTCGTCGCGCGGGTCTTGACCTCCGCCGGGGCGCCGACGTGGATGCGTACGCCGTCCACCTCCCGCTCGGCAAGCGTCAGCTGCCCGACGGTGACGGAGACGTCGCGGACGGCATCGGCGGTGAACCGGTGGACGACGCTGCCGGGCCTGGGCGCCGGCATGGTGCCGGCGAGTTCGCCGGTGCCGAGGACGTCGTCGCCCTTCGGCGCCACGACGTCGAGCGTCTCGAGCCGGAACTGCTCACTCGTCGCCATCTCGCCGAACAGGTCGACCGCTGGCTCGGTGGCCCACCCGCGACCGCGTTCCCAGGCGAGCAGCGGGTACGCCGTGGCCAGCCACGCGGTGCGGTCCTCTGCCGAGAAGCCCACCCGTTCGGAACTGTCCGCACCGAGGGTGAGGGTGAAGGCGAGCTGGACGTCGACCGACCGGCCAGCCGCCACGCAGCCATTGACCGGCACCCTGATCAACGTGCCCGGCACACCGCGGGGAGCACCGGCGGCCTGCACACGGGGCTCGACCATGCGGCCACCGACCGCGGCCGCCGTGACCTCGAGCCGGTTGCCTGCCGCCGCCGTCTCGGGCTTGTTGGGCCACGCCCGAAAAACCACTTCGCACGTACGCCGGTCAGGGGTGAAGGTCACTGCCTCGGTCCCCCGTACCACCCTGCGGTTGCGTGGGATGTCGAAGCACAGCCGGACGACCGGGCGGTCCTTCCACGGCTTCGCCCTGGGTGCGGCGTCACGGCGCTTCGGCGCGGGCGCCTGCGCCGACACGACCTTGGCGTTACCGCCGCCACCTCCTCCGGCGGGACATGCCGACGGTCCCTCGGGCCGGGGGACAGATGTGGGGGCGCCGGGCCCGGTGGGAGGGTCGGACCGCCGAGGGCTCAGCCGGTCCGAGGACGCCGACCCGCTCGGCGATGGCGTGGGCTGGTCGGAGTCCAGGAGGCCGCTGATGGCACTCGGCGCGCATGCGGAGAGGCCGGCGATGAGTACGCCCGCCGCGAGTAGGCGGCGTACGGCCGTAGCAGTGCGGGACACGGTGCTGTCGGACACGGTACTGCCGGACACGGTGCTGCGGCTCACGGTTCGACCTCCGCGCGGACGCCGTCCAGCGCCCGCTCGGCCGCGGCCAGGATGTCCGGGTCCGCCGGATCGAGTCCCTCGTCGAACGCCAGTGCCCACAGCATCCCCCCTGCTGGGCCGGCAGAACCCGGATCCCCTGCCATACCCGGATCCCCTGCCATACCGGGATCCTCGATCCTGGCCGGCGGGCGCCTGGCGATGACTCGGACGCCGAGTGGCGCGCGCAGGCTGACCCGCTGGTCGACCACGACACTGGCCGTGATGCGTTCGCGGATCAACGAGAGCAGCCTGGAGTCTGGACCGGAGAAGCTGAGCGACCAGACCGGCAACGGCTCACCGAGCGGCGCGGTTCCGGTGACTCGGAGGATCTCGGTGTCCCGGTCCCATTCGGCGTGTTCGACCAGCTCCCACGGAATCCGGTCGTATGTCCCGTCCGCCGTGGGTAGACACAAAGTCCGGTCGGTGCCCACGACCCATCGCTCGTCGGAGTCACGGGACGTCGCGAGCACCCGCTCCCCACGCCCGAGCTGCAAGGCGTCGGTCACGTCGCGTGGAAGACCAGGCCGGCGGCGCACATGCTCACGCTACTGGCACGCGCCCCGCGTCGGATCAGGCGAGGTACTCCTTCAGCCCGGGCGCCCAGCCTCCCCCACGGAGCTTGGCGAGGGTCTTCGCCTCGATCTGGCGTACCCGCTCGCGGGTCACACCGAAGCGTCGGCCGACCTCCTCGAGCGTGTGCACCTGCCCATCGGTGAGGCCGTAACGCATCTGTACGACGTAACGCTCCCGCTCGCCCAGCTGCGCCAACGCCCGGTCGATGTGTTCCCGCATAAGAGACGACGCCGCCGCCTCCAACGGGGCGACGGCGTCGAGGTCCTCGATCAGGTCTCCGAGCTCGGATGCTTCCATCTCACCGATCGGCGTATGGAGGGAGACGGGTTCCCGCGCCAGTCGGAGAAGTTCACTGGTGCGATCGGGGTCGAGCGCGACCGCCTCGGCGATCTCCTCGATCAGCGGATCCCGACCGAGCGTCTGGAACAACGTCCGCTGCGCCCGCAGGATCCGGTTGATCGCATCCACCACGTGCACCGGCACCCGGATCGCGCGCGACTGGTCGGCGATGGCGCGGGATATCGCTTGCCTGATCCACCAGGTGGCGTACGTCGAGAACTTGTAGCCCCGGGCGTAGTCGAACTTCTCCACCGCCCGGATCAGACCGAGGTTGCCCTCCTGGATCAGGTCGAGCAGCGGGAGCCCTCGACC
>JBOHED010000267.1:0-4029 GCA_050700915.1 Actinopolymorphaceae bacterium
ACCGGGAATGTCATGCCGAACTCATTTCGTCGGGCGTTAGAGAAAGTTTGATTGCGACATGCGCGTAACGTCGATCGGCCACGCCGGATTCTTTATCGAGAGCGCTGCAGGGACCATACTGTGCGACCCGTGGGTCAATCCTGCGTATTTCGCTTCATGGTTCCCTTTCCCAGACAACAGCACGCTGGACTGGGACGCGTATCGCGATCCCGACTACCTCTATGTGTCGCACCTGCACCACGACCACTTCGACCCGGAGTTCCTGCGTACAGGTGTTTCTCACGCCACGCAGGTACTGCTGCCCGACTACCAGACGAAGGACCTCGAGAGCTCGCTGCGGGACCTCGGGTTCACGAATTTCATCGCCCTACCCAATTCGGAACCGGTCACCCTCGATGGCGGTCTGCGTATCATGATCGTGGCGCTCGTCTCCCCGAGCGACGGCCCGATCGGCGATTCCGCTCTCGCCGTCGACGACGGGACCGCACGTATTCTCAACCAGAACGACGCGAAACCGATCGATCTCGACGCCGTGCGTTCGTTCGGCAATTATGACGCGCACTTCCTGCAGTTTTCGGGTGCGAACTGGTGGCCCCTCGTCTATGACCTTCCCGAGTCGGCGAAGGTGGCATTCGGACGGAGTAAGCGGGAGAACGGCCTGGCGCGCGCGTACCGCTATGTCGAGGAGATCGACGCGCGGTACGTGGTTCCATCCGCTGGCCCGGCGGCATTTCTCGACGACGAGCTCATGCAGTACAACGACCTCGACAACTCGCCGTCGAACCCGTTTCCCGACCATCCGGTCTTTCTCGGCTACCTCCGTGAAAAGGACCGGAACAACGGCCTGCTCATGGTTCCTGGCAGCGTGCTCGACGTCACGTCCGGAAATGCCCCTGAGGTCACCCATCCAGACGATCACCCGATGGCGCCGTACCAGGACAAGGCGCTCTACCTCCAGTCGTACGCAGAACGCGTCCGGCAGCGGTTGGAGAAGGATAAGGCCGCCTGGCCCGCACCCACCATCAATGTCATGGCCGAGATCAAGAGGCGGTTCGAGCCGCTGCTGAAGGTGGCGGACCACATCTCGACCGGCGTCGGCGCGCACCTGCTGATGGAGATCGGCGATACCGACCACATCGTCGTCGACTTCATCGACCGGGAGGTGCGGCCGTGGAACGGTGAGAAGTGCCGGTACAGATTCCGGTTCGACCGCACCCTGATCGAACGACTGATCGCCGACGACGAGGGGGACTGGGTCAACAGTCTCTTCCTCAGCCTGCGGTTCGGCGCGTCGAGGATCGGTCCGTACAACGAGTTCGTGTACACGTTCTTCAAATGCCTCTCACCTGAACGCATGACCTACGCCGAACGCTGGTACGCCCAGCAGGAGGACTCGGTGGAGGAGATCCAGCTCGGAGACTGGATGGTCCAGCGCAACTGCCCGCACCGTCAGGCGGACCTGAGCTACTTCGGGGAGGTCGACGGCGACAGGCTGCGCTGCTCCATGCACGGGTACGAGTTCGACCTGTCGACCGGCCGCTGCCTCAACGCGAGTGACCGGCCGATCCGGGCCCGCAGGGCGACGGCCGCAGACGACCCGCCAGCCGCGCAGCATGAGGTGCCCGAGGACTGACGCCGCAGCGGCTCTCGGTGCGCGTCCTCCTGGAGTCGGGGGCGTCCGCCTCACCCGAGGGCGGCCCGGCGGATCAGCGCGGGGAGCCCGTCGGGGTACCGCTCCTCGCTGGCCGCGAGCTCGTCGCCGTGCCACCACCGGTAGGAGACGGTGGTGGCCTTCTCGAGGTCATCCAACCCGTCGAAGGAGATGGTGACCTCGCCCACCCGAACGGCGAAGAACGCCTGGGACTGGACGACGTCGTACCCACCCCACGAGAACTCGACCATGCTCGAAGCGAACGGCTCGCCGAACGCGTCGGGTTCGACGACGATGCCGGTCTCCTCGCGCAGCTCGCGCCATGCCGCATGACGTGGTGTCTCGCCACGTTCGATGGCGCCGCCGACGGTGAACCAGAACGGCACTTCGGGACGCACCGGATCGAATCCGTACAGCAGGAGCACCCGTCCCTCCGGGTCGACGGGAAGTACCCGGCTGGTCGAGCGCTCGATGTGGGCCCGGACCCCGGTACCGGCTGGGACGACGGGAGTGGCTGCGGTCGGCTCGTTCACGCCGACGACCGTAAGCATCGGCACGGGGAACGTGCAGTAGTTTTGGCCGATGTCCTTGCCCGAGCCCGCACGGCGGACCACCGACGAGTGCCCCTCCCGGTTCGATGAGGGCCGACATACCCACCCGGCCGGGCGAGCGCGGTAGGTCTCGATGGGAAGTCTTGACAACCTGTGGAACGACGTCACGGGTGTCCAGGCGCAGTCACCGACCATCGAGGTCCTCCTGTGCAGCCTGCCGGCGCTCGCCGCCGTCACGCTCGGGAATGTCTGGCGGTGGGCGCGAAACGTCGTCACGATCGCCCACGAAGGTGGCCACGCACTGGTCGCGCTGCTGGTCGGCCGACGGCTGAGCGGCATCAGGCTGCACTCGGACACCTCCGGCGTCACCGTCTCGCGCGGCCGCCCGACCGGCCCAGGCATGGTGGCGACCGCGTTGGCCGGCTATGTGGCGCCTTCCCTGCTCGGCCTGGGGTTCGCCGCGATGCTCACGGCTGGCCGCATCACAGCCCTCCTGTGGCTCAGCATCGCCGCCCTCGCCGCCATGCTCCTGCTCATTCGCAACGCCTACGGCGTCCTGTCCATCCTCACGACCGGGTTGGCCATCTTCGCCGTCTCCTGGTTCGCACCCGACCGGGCCCAGGCTGCCGTCGCCTACTCCTTCACCTGGTTCCTGCTGTTCGCGGGCGTTCGGCCGGTAGGTGAGCTCCAGCGGAAGCGGGCCCGTCGGGGGGCGCGGGACTCCGACGCGGACCAGTTGGCCAGGTTGACCGGCGTACCAGGGCTGGCGTGGGTCATGGTCTTCGGCCTCGTCGCACTTGGCGCCCTGGCGATGGGTGCCAGCCTGCTCATCAGCTGGACGGACCTTTCCCCGACGCTGGACCCCTCCGCCAGGTAGGCACCTACACCAAGGCCAGGGCCGTACACACTGCACGCGCAGTCACTGAACCGTCGCGGACTGCCTGCGGACTGTCGCCCGGCCGGGACCGTTGCCGTGCCGAGTCGTAGTCGGCGCCGACGATCGACGAATGGTCGGCACCCTGGATCTCGGTGAGTGTGACGTCCCAGCCACGTCCGCGAAGTACGCCCGCCAGACTTCGGGACTGTTCGATGTCGACCACAGGGTCGGCCGTGCCGTGCACCAGGGTGACAGGCACCGTAGCGACGGCGGCGGAGCGTGCGTCATCAAGCGGGATCGACCCGGTGGTGGGCGCGTCAGAGTTCTGTCCGCGGGGGCGGGGACCGTAACCGCCGGCGATCCCGACGAACGCGCCCGGCCGCCAGCCGTTCGCGACCTCCGGCCGCAGGACGAGTCCCATGCCGGCACGCGCGCCACGCGACCAGCCGGCGAGCACGAACCGTGAAGGATCGCCACCGTACGCATCCAGCTGCGTACGCACGAATGTCAACGAGGCAAGCAGATGAGCTCGCCCACGGTCCGCGGCGGACGACCGCCAGTCCGGGACGACCACCACGGCGCCACAGCGGCTGATTGCTTGTGCGAGTGGTGCGAGGACCTCACGTTCGGCGACACCGACGCCGTGCCACAGGAGGACGACAGGTAGCCGCGCGGCCGGGTCTGCTGCGGCCGGTCGGTAGATGTCGAGGTACTCGCCCATGCCGTAGTCGACCTGGTGGCTGCTGACGGCCGCTGCTCCCATGGGGTCCTTTCCGGCTGCGGACCTGTCCGAGTGGACCTACGGTCTCGGCGGAGTGCGGCTAGGGGCGACGTGCCGACAAGGGAGGGCGTGGCGCGCGAGATCGCGGGGCATCCGGTGGTCGAGAGACTTCGGACGCCCCGCGATCATCGCGACGCCCGACCCATTCCCGTGCACAGGTTAGGTTCGC
>JBOHED010000268.1:0-10993 GCA_050700915.1 Actinopolymorphaceae bacterium
GTCGCCTCGGAACGTCACGTCGACCTCCGGCGGAACGACGATCCTGACGTCG
This sequence comes from Actinopolymorphaceae bacterium, assembly GCA_050700915.1. Lineage (GTDB taxonomy): Bacteria > Actinomycetota > Actinomycetes > Propionibacteriales > Actinopolymorphaceae > Thermasporomyces. The sequence goes on from JBOHED010000268.1 coordinate 53, forward strand.
CCGACGCCGACGTCGATGGACGTGATCACGCGTTTGCCGTCCTCGAACCGGACGTTGCGGAAGTCGAGAAGCATGTCGGCGACGCCGTAGTCGTAGCTGCGTTGGATCCCGGCGACCGACGCCGGCTGAGCGGTGAGTTCCACGACCCCACCTGACCAGCGGTCGGCCGCGCTGACCGGCGGGAGGGCCACCGCGAGGAGCACACCGGCGGCGATCAACGCTCTCGTGCGCCCCACCCAGGTGCCGATGATGAGGCCGATGCCGACCACACCGAGAGGACCGGCGATGTACGCACCGAGCGGGACGTCGGAGTCGCGGTAGAGGAAAGCGATCGCCACCACCAGGAGCAGGGCTGCCGCCATCGTCCCGCCGAACAGCCAGGACCGGTGCCGCGTTCCCGCGTCCGCGCCCGAGGTCGTCACCGGCGGTCGTCCCGTCGCGGGTCGCTGTGGGTGTGGCTGTGTCGGAGCTGGCGGCGTCCAGTCCGCGGGTGGTGCGGCCAGCTCGACGTCCTGGAGCTCCAGGCCGAGCGGATCCGACTGTTCCCAGAACGACGCTGGTGCTGGCTCGGCGTCACGCCATGAGCCGGTGGGCGCGTCGGCGGTGGGTACGGAGCTGGTGGGTACGGAGGTGCCGGCCTGGTCGATGTCCAGCGGGCGTGTGTCGTCCCATGCCGATCCGGCGGGGCTGGTGCTTGCGGGACGGATGGAACCGTCTGTGGCGGCGGATCCGCTTAGTCCGCCGGGTCCGCCTAGTCCACCTTGACCGTCAGGGTCGCCGAACCCGCTGGGTGGGAGCATCCCTCCGGAGCTGTCAGGTTCGCCCGGCCCGGGCCGATCCGAAGGCGACGCGTCTCCGCCCTGTCCGGCGTCCCGGCGGACGAGCGCGACCAGGCCGAGCACGCTCAGCACGAGCAGGACCGGGACGTGCCAGGGGAACCCCCACCACGGAACGCTGAAGACGACGAGGCCGAGGATGACCAGCCCGCCGACCACGATCGCAGTGTCCGGCGCACCGTTGCGGCGTCGCCCGAGCTGTTGTTCGAGGAAGGACAGGTCCTCGCCCTCCTCCGGCACGAGCAGCCACCCCGCCGCGTACAGCAGGGCGCCGACACCTCCGAAGAGCGCCAGGATGACGAGAACCACCCGCAGGACCACCGGGTCGACCTGCAGCCGAGGCCCGATTCCCGCGCAGACGCCGCCGAGGATCCGGCCGTCGCGGGCACGGCGTAGCGACCGGAGCGCACTGCGGAGCTGGTCCTGGCCCGGCTCGGTCCCCATCGTCGTCTCCGTTCCGGCACCTCGCCCGGTTGGGTTACCGGCCTCAGCACCGGCCGCGGCATCAGTGCGGGCCCTGGCCCCAGCGCCCGCCGGCCCGGCATCCGCCCCCGCCGGCCCTGCATCCGCCCCCGCCCCGGCATCAGCGCCGGGCGACGTGGACTGATCGTCGGGCCCTCCGGGTTGTCCGGGCCCCGTGGGCGGCGTGGTGGCGGGCATACCTTGATCCTCACGCGTGGTGGGTGACGATGCCATCCGGGATGTCCCTGGGCTTGACCCGGGCCGTCTGGGTGGGGGGTGGGGGGCCTCCCGGTAGCTCAGCGGCGTTTCTCGTGTGACCATCAAGGAGGGCAGCGGGCCCGTTGCCACTGCGCTCGGCCGCCCACCGGCGCTGCCTGACGATACCCGGGCAAGTCGGCCAGTACGTCCCAGGAGGCCGTCATCTTCACCGATCCACGAGGCGCACCCGTCGGTACGCCACCGGTAGCCACGGCGCGGAGCGCTGCTCCCCGTTGCTACCGGCGCGCCGACGGGAAGGTCCTCGGCGGAGTCGCCGCGGGGTTGGCCGACCACCTGGGCCTGCAGCTCCTGCACGTACGCCTCACACTGGTCGCGCTGACCGCGGTCGGCGGGTTCGGCCTGTTGCTGTACGCCGCCCTGTGGGTCGTACTCCCTCAGGAGCCGGCGGTCGAGGCGGCCACCCAGCCGGCCGGCGTCGCGGCAGCCACCCGCAAAGGGCTGCGTCGCGAGCGGCCACGCGGAAGGCGCCGCCAGGACACCGGGCAGCTGGTGTCGATCGCCGTCCTGGCGGTCGGGATCATCGCGATCTACCCGCACCTCGGTGGGGTATCTGCGCAGGTGTTCTGGCCGCTGATCCTGGGCGGGGTCGGCCTCGCGCTGCTGTGGCGGCAGGCCGACGACTCCCAGCGTGCCCGGTGGACGTCGTCCGCCCCGCCGCGATGGAAGTGGCTGTGGCCGCTGGTCAGCACGCGCGGCTGGGTCATGGCATTGCGTACCGTCGTCGGACTCGCCCTCGTCATCGCCGCGCTCTCGTGGGGCCTCGCCTCCGTCGGCGGCATGAACGAGGTCAACGCCGCGCTCCTCGCCGTCCTGGGCGCCGGAATCGGCGTCGGCCTGATCGTCGGCCCGTGGGTGTGGCGGCTGGCGGGTGACTTGTCCGAGGAGCGGAGAGTACGCATCCGTTCGCAGGAACGCGCCGACATGGCCGCGCACCTGCACGATTCGGTCCTGCAGACGCTCGCGTTGATCCAGAAGCAGGCCCATGACCAGCGCGCCGTCGTACGTCTGGCCCGGGCCCAGGAACGCGACCTGCGGCAGTGGCTCTACGGCGAGCAGGAGGACGCCGACGCGACGTTGCGCAGCGAGCTGCGTCGGGCGGGTGCCGAGGTCGAGGACCACCACGAGATCCCGGTCGAGGTGGTCATGGTCGGCGATGCCCCGATGAACCCGACGCTGACGGCGGTCGTCCGTGCGGCCCGCGAGGCGATGGTCAACGCGGCCAAGCATTCCGGAGCGCCGCGGATCGACGTCTACGCCGAGGTGGAACCCGCACGCGTGGAGGTCTTCGTCCGCGACCGCGGTGTCGGGTTCGATCCGGACCACGTGGGTGAGGACCGGCTCGGTGTCCGCCGCAGCATCTACGAACGCATGGAGCGCCACGGCGGCAAGGCTGACGTCAGGAGTACACCCGGCGAGGGGACCGAGGTGCACCTGCTCGTGGACCGGAACGACCGGAACGAACGTGGCAACCGGGGTGAACGGAACGAACGGAACGACCGGAGCGACGTGGCGACTGGCGACGGACCACGATGACGGACCCTGAGAGGATGGCCCCTGTGACGACCAACCCTGACAACCGGCGCCGGATCGTGCTCGTCGACGACCATGCGATGTTCCGCACCGGCGTACGCACCGAGATCGGTTCCGCGGTCGACATCGTGGGTGAGGCCGGCGACGTCGATGCCGCGGTCAAGGTGATCCTCGCGACGAAGCCGGAGGTGGTCCTGCTCGATGTCCACCTTCCCGGCGGCGGTGGCGCGGAGGTGTGTCGGCAGGTGCTGGCGACCGAGCCTGATGTGCGGTTCCTCGCGCTGAGCGTGTCCGACGCCCCGGAGGACGTGATCGGGGTGATCCGGGCGGGTGCGCGTGGATACGTCACCAAGACCATCACCGGGGACGAGATCATCGAGGGCGTACGCCGGATCGCCGACGGCGACGCGGTCTTCTCGCCGCGGCTGGCGGGATTCGTACTCGACGCGTTCGCCGGTGCTGTCGACCCGGGCAGCATCGACGAGGAACTCGACCGGCTGACCCAACGCGAACGCGAGGTGCTGCGGCTGATCGCGCGCGGCTATGCGTACAAGGAAGTCGCGAAGGAACTCTTCATCTCGGTGAAGACCGTGGAGACACACGTCTCGTCTGTGCTGCGGAAGCTGCAGCTGTCCAACCGCTACGAGCTGACCCGGTGGGCCACGGACCGCCGCCTCGTCTGAGCCGGTCCCGCTGCCACCCTTATTGGATGAAGGGTCCCCTCATGCGGGTTCGCTTCGTCGCCGGGCGCCCCTCATCCGATAGGTTCGCTGCAGGGGTCCCCTCATCCCGTAGGTTCGCTGCAGGGGTCCCCTCATGCGGGAGCGCTTCGCCACAAGGGTCCCCTCACGCAGGGCGCGTTCGTTGCAGGGCGCCCCTCATCCAAGAGGACTGCGCATCCCCGCTATGATCGACGAACCGTCGTACTACCCAACGTAGTAGTGCGGTGTGCCAGGTCGACGAGAGGCGGGATACGGTCATGGAAATCCTGCGCCAGGTGCTGCTGTTCATCCACTTCCTGGGTCTCGCGAGCCTGCTCGGCGGGTTGCTGGTCCAGATGAAGGGGCCCGAACGCAGGATCCAGGCCGCGATCCTGCACGGCGCGCTGACCCAACTCGTGTCGGGCGTGCTCCTCGTCGGCGTACTCGAAGGTCTCGACGATCCCGCACATCCGGTCAACAACATCAAGATCGGCGTCAAGCTGCTCGTAGTCCTCGTCATCACGGTGCTGGCCTGGCTCAACCGCAAGAAGCCCGCGATCCCCAACGGGCTGTTCTTCACCCTGACCGCGTTGACACTCGTCAACGTCGCCGTCGCCGTCTTCTGGACCTGACGCCCGGCATGGACGTGCGGAACCATGATCATGAAGGGACACGGGGCTATACACCCGCAAGGTCTTCATGATCACGGGGTCGTGCCAGGTCGACCGGCGCACGCAGGCCTGACGGGGACACGCACTGAACCCGGTCGCCCGGGTTGAGCCTCGGGTCGGCGGCGTACCGCGCTACCAGCTCGTTCTCCGCGGCGATCTCGCCGTCGTCGGCGGCCAGCAGCAGCGCCGCCACCTCGTCGATCAGTCCGAGTTCGCTGCCGCGCAACTCGCCGCCCATCGCGCCCCAGTCGTCCCACAGCAGCAACTCGTCGCGCTGACGGTGGGCCAACTCGTGGAGCACGTAGTTGCGTACGAACGCACCACCGCGAATGGGCAGCGCGGGGTCGACGCCGTACTTCTCCACATCGATCTCGCCCCGGCGGTACGCCGTCCAGACCTGTGCGGCACTGGCGAATACCGGCGAACCCGAGGGCCGGGCCGCGCCGAGGTCACGGGGCAGGTCGCAGGTGTCGAACCCCCAGTCCCGCGAAGGGTCGAGTTGGGCGTCCGCCCAGACCCAACGCCGGCCGTTCCAGTACTCCACCACCACATGGTCACACCAGAAGTCCGACGCGAAGTACGCCGCGAACCCGATCCGGCTCCGGGCCGGGACACCGTGCCGTCGCAGCGCGGCGACGGTCAACAGAGTGAAGTCCCGGCAGCAGCCCACGACCCGCTGGTCCTCCGGCCGCGCCGTGGCGAGCGGCCACGCGAACCGGTCCTGGTCGGTGGCGAGGATCCGTTCGACCCAGCGGTGGTCGATCTCGTTCAACCGCTCGCCGGTGAACTCGATCCCCGCGGCGCGGTAGTGCACGAGAACGTTGCGCACGACCGCCGCCACTTCGCCGACGTCAGAGGCGGGCAGGGGATCGAACAGAGCGGCGTACGGGCCGGGATCGGTGTACCGCGACTGTCGGGCGTAGTCCTCGAGCCGGCTCATTCAGACGCTCCTCCTGACCGGCTGGGCGACGTGGCAGAACGGATCGGTCCCCTCGATCTCGCACCATTCGGCGAAGTAGACCTCGCGCGGTGACCCGGCAGTGGGCATGCCGGAGCGGAGCACCCACGACTCGACCGCGTCGTACGCCAGCATGATCCGCGGGTAGAAGCACTCGTCCCTGGTGACGGTGCAGTAGGCCTCGGTGTGCCCCGGCTCGATGCGGAGCACGATCGGTCCGGCAGGGTCGGCACGGCCCGTGAACGGTACACAGACCTCGACCGGCGCCGCGCTGTCCGGTGTGACGAGGCCATGGAAGATCATCCACACCTCGTTCGTGGGCGTCGCACCCGCGTTCTCGAGATGCTGCCGGATCTTCTCCGCTGTGCCGCGGGTGGTGCTCACCAGGGCGGACTGGTCGACTTCGCAGGTGAGGGCGGCCACCTTCGTCTCGGGGACATCGCGCAGTCTCAGGTCGTACGCCGCCGCCTCGGCCGCCGCGGTTCTCGTCAGCTGCGCGCGGAGGTAGGCCAGAGAGCCCCGCTTGACCCGCATCGACTCTTCCTGGGCCGACCACCATCGGTCCAGGGCGACTACGGCGTCCTCGTCGCTGCCCGCAAGGACCTCACCGACGGTCGCGAGGGGCATGTCCAGCTGGCGCAGCAGGCTGATCCGGCGGGCGCGTTCGAGCTGGTCGGCGGAGTACAGCCGGTACCCGTTGACCGGATCGACCGACGCGGGCGGAAGCAGTCCGGACAGGTCGTACAGGCGTAACGCCTTGTGGGAGAGGCCCGACCGGCGGCCGAACTCGCTGATCGTCAGTGCCGTCCGGCGGGTGTCGTTGGTCGACATGCCGACAGTCTTCACCCTGCCCCAGGGGCGGAGTGAAGACCTGCCGGCCCCGTTCGCAGCGTCGTCGGTGGACGTAACGGCGAAGACCGGCGTGCGGGCGCGGTCAGCCGGTCGAGACGACGAAGAAGTCCTCCGCGAGGCGGCCCTCCGGGAGTCCGGCGCGGGCCGCGTTGGCGGCGAGCCACCCCCGCACCCGGGCCTCCAGCGAGTCGGGTTCGGGATGCTGGCTCTTGTGCGCGAGCAGCGCGGCGATCTTCCGGTCGACCGTGTCAGTCACGTCGACCACGTGGTTGCTTTCCGGATGCCCGGAGAGCCACACCTCGCGGACGGTCCATGGCGCCAGTCCCGCATTCGCGAGCTCGGGAAAGGCGAACGGATTCTGTGCGGCCGGGTAGACCGCCCGGATGGCCGCCTCGCCCGCCGCCAGGTGGTCCGGGTGGCTGCGCGGAAGGATCACCCAGTCGCGTTCAGGGCTGGGGGAGAGCACCCGCTCCGGACGTACTTCGCGGATGACGCGGGTGAGTGACCGGACAAGCTCCTGGCCTGCCTCGAGCTCGCCGTCGACGAGTCCGAGGAACCGTAGGTCGGTCACCCCTACCGCGGCGGCGGCCGCCTCCTGCTCGGCACGGCGGATCGCGCCCATCTCGGCGCGCGGGATGTCGAGGTCGAAGCCACCGCTCTGGCCGTCGGTGCACACGCAGTAGACGACCTCGTGGCCGGCGTCGGTCCAGTGCGCGACGGTCCCGGCCGCACCGAAGTCGACGTCATCGGGGTGCGCGACGACGACGAGTACGCGGGCGACCTCCTGGTCGGGCAACACATCAGGCATCACCGAAAGAACCTATCCGACCCGGCGATTCACCCAGAAGAGGGGTTAGCCGGACGGACCATTCAGAATTCTTTTCGTACGCAGAAGGTGCGAACCGAACCTGGCGCACATGGAAAGGCAGGATCCCGTCGCAATTCCTCGGAACCGAAGTTTTTCTGGTCGGACTCGCGGCAGATATCTGATGACACCGAATGCAGGGGAGTGATAGGTGTGTTGTCGCCGCGAATCTCATCAATGATACGAGGACTACTCATCCTTCTCTGTGGTGTCCTCATCGGTTTTTCGGCGGCGAACTGTTCCAATTCGGACGCACGTGACGGGGCGACGACGACGCCGACCGTGAAACGTTCGCCGGTCGTGTCGCCGAGTCCCGTGCCGAGTCGGACCGCGATGGCGAGGGCGACGCTCAGCCCTGTCCCCACGCCCTCCGGCACGGTGACGCCAAGCGCTACCACGTCGCCTGGTACGAGTTCTCCCAGCACAGCAGCAACTCCGGGTGTCTCGGCGTCGCCGGGCGCCACTGGGACCTCGACACCCGGCACAGCCACTCCGACCCCTACGCCGTCGCTTGGGCCGGTCGCGAAGCGCGTCAAGCAAATCGAGGCGGCCGGCGACAAGACTCTGTTCCTCACCTTCGATGACGGACCGAGTACGAAGTACACTCCGAAAATTCTGCAGATCCTGGCAAAGTACAAGGCGCACGCCACCTTTTTCGCCCTTGGTGACGCGTTCGACGTCCATCCGCACCTGGTGAATAAGATCCGTGCCGGCGGTCACGCAATCGGAAATCACACGCACGACCACAAGTCGCTCCCGGACCTCTCCGACGAAAACCTCCGGGAGGAACTGAAGACCGGTCCTGTGTCGCGCTGTTTCCGGCCGCCCTACGGCGCCATCAATGACGACGTACGCGAGATCGCCGCCGAAATGGGCCAGGAGGTCGTGCTCTGGGACGTGGACCCGCGCGACTGGGACCGCCCGGGTGCGGACACGATCGAGGAACGCGTCCTCGAGGGCGGGGTGGCTCCGGGTGCGATCGTGCTGATGCACGACGGTGGCGGTGACCGGTCGCAGACTGTCACCGCGCTGGCCAGGCTGATGCCGCAGTTCGTCGAACGCGGCTACTCCTTCGAAGCAATGCCCTGCTGAACGGGTACGCCAGAAGGCGGCACGCGTGTGCCGGCGGCGTGGCGACCGGTGGCCGCTATCGGCCATCCATCGCGGGCACCTGATCCGCCGCATGGGTGCGTATGACCGTATTTGCCTGGCATCAGCCTTCCGGTGCTGGCCGTCTCCCACCTGTTGAGGATTTCGCTGGTCGTGCAAAGCTCGGGACACTGCTCCGATAACCGGCATTAGTTCTCGAGGAGATACCTGCTCATGGCGCACAGTAACGGCATTGATCGGCGGGGGTTCCTCTACGGCTCAGCGATCACCGCTGGCTCGCTCATGCTTGCCAGTTGTTCGGGTTCCGGGTCTTCCGGTGGTTCTGGTGAGGCGCCGGCGAAGGAAAGCGGGTCGTCGGGGAAGGGTTCGGAGACGAAGCCGTTGGGGGTGCCGTCGTCGTTCAAGGAGGCGCCGCCGCTCGCGGCTCGGGTGAAGGCTGGTGATCTGCCTCCGGTTGAGGATCGGTTGCCGGAGTCGCCGTATGTGATTCCGCACCGCTGGGTGGCGTCCGGCAACTACGGCGGACGGCTGCGGATGATCATGGGGGAGAGTTATTCCTCCGCGATCAAGGAGTACATGTACGGGCGGTCGTTCCTGCGGTTCCTCAACGATGGTTTGGACATCGGCCCCGGCCTGGTCGAGAGCTGGGAGTCCAACGACGACGCGACCGAGTGGGTCTTCCATTTCCGTACCGGGCTCAAGTGGTCCGATGGTGAGCCGTGGACGACCGCGGACATCATGTACTGGTGGGACGACATGGTGAACAACGACCAGTACACCGGGGTCGATCCTCCTGATGATGTGCGGTCGGGTAAGGGCACTGTGGCGAAGGTGGTGGCCACCGATGAGACGACGTTGACGTTGACGTTCGACGCGCCGGCGCCGATCACACCTGAACGTCTTGCGGCGTGGGTGAACAGTCCGGGCCAGGAGGGGTCCATCGGGCCGTTGTGGATGCAGCCGAAGCATTATCTGAAGCAGTTCCACCCCACCTACAACAAGGCGATCACCAAGAAGGACTGGTATCTCGACCACGACCGCAAGGGTGACTTCGGCACCAACACCGAATGCCCCACCGTGACGGGATGGATGTTGAAGAGCTACCAGGACGGGCGAAGCGCGCTGTTCGAACGCAACCCGTTCTACTGGTGTGTCGATTCCGACGGTAAGCAGTTGCCCTACATCGACGAGGTGCAGTTCAGCGTCGTCATCGACGACGAGGTGCAGAAACTGCAGATGTCCGAGGGCAAGGTGGACTACGTCCACGGCGGCCACCACGGGCTGGTGTTGGAGGACATCTCCGGGTTCAAACAGACCGAGGACCGTACCGGTATCCGGGTGAACCTGTGGGACAGCGGCTCCGGTACCGGCTCCATCGTGTTCTTCAACTACGACTACCCGGACAAGGAGATGCGGGAGCTGCTCCGCAACCCGAAGTTCCGGCAGGCGATGTCGTTCGCCATCGACCGAGCCGACATCCGCAAGTCGATCTACTTCGCGACTGGCGAGGTCACCACGGGAACGCTCAGCCCGAAGGGCGAGATGTTCACCGTCAACGACGAGGCGAAGCAGAAGTACGCCGAATGGCGCGATGCGTACGTGAAGTACGACACCAGCCGGGCCGAGTCGATGCTCGACGACCTCGGCGTCGTCGACTCCGACGGCGACGGCAAGCGGAACCTACCAAGCGGTGCGAAGCTGCAGATCTCCCTCGACTACCCCGCCGACGCCACCAACGAACACATCCAGAAGAACAACCGCTACAAGCGGGACTGGGAAGCGATCGGCGTGGCAACCAAGCTGACCCCGATCGCACCCGAAGCCTTCGGTGAAACCTGGGGACGCGGTGAGCTGATGACCACCACAGCATGGGAGGTCGGTGACTGTTCGCCGCTGATCTACCCCGGCTGGGTGGTGCCGGTCGAGACAGGTCACTGGGCACCGCTGCACGGACAGGCGTTCATCATGCAGACCGGCGACCCGGACAAACTCAAAGAACAAGCCGACACCGACCCCTGGAAGCGCACACCACCCTGGATCCTGCCCGAAGACGGCGACCCCATCGACCGACTCTGGAAGCTGTACGCCCAAGCCAGAGTGGAACCCGACCAGATGAAACGCGTCGCCCTGATGTGGGAAATCCAGAAAATCCACATCGACGACGGCCCGTTCTTCTACGGCGTCGTCGCCAACTACCCCCGTATCGTCCTGGTCCGAGACGGCCTCAAAAACGTCCCCACCCGCGAAAACCTCGCCCTCGGCGGCTGGGTCAACCCCTGGATCCTGCCGTCGCCTGCCGTCTACGACCCCGAGACCTACTTCTGGGAAAAGCCCGAAGACCACGCATAACCCAGCAATCCATTTCGCTGAAGGGTCCGCTCACCCAAGCGCCCGTCGCATGAGGGGACCCTTCACACGAACCTATTGGAGCGGGGCGCCCCTCACCCAACAGCCGGCTGGAGCAGGCGCCCCTCACCCAGCAGCCGGTTGGAGCAGGGCGCCCCTCACCCACCAGACGAGAGCGGACGGCCAGCACAACCGCGTTCGGCCCAAGATGTCCGGCCTGTCCGGTGTGGACTGTCGGCGCCTGATCGTAGGCTGGGCGTCAAGATGAGTGCTCTCTCCGCAGAAGACCAGCTGACCTTGCCCGACACAGCAGCCGCACCAGGCACCCCGT
>JBOHED010000269.1:0-8853 GCA_050700915.1 Actinopolymorphaceae bacterium
CCGCGACGAACTCGGCGTCGACCCCGGACCCGCCGCCCGCCAACTGCACAACCGGCTGCTACACGCGCCCACCGACATTTAGGTTGGGTGTGCCCGGCAGGCTGAACCATCCCGGGTTTGATGCACATGTCCCGCGTCAAGGAGTTGGCAGGACTTCCTTGGCTTGAAATGTTGGGGTGGTGGGGTCGGCCAGGCCGAGGTGCACCTCCTTGGGCCGGTTCCATGCGATGGCCTCGTGTGGTCTGGTCTGGTTGTCCTCGATCCGGTATTCCTCGGCTCGCTTGGCGAGCATGAGGGCGTCGTCGATCTCGTCGATGTAGAGCCGTTCGTATTTCAGCGTGCCGAAGCCGCGTTCGCGTGACCCGTTCTGCCCTGGGCTCTTGACCCGGGTGCGGACGTGGGCCAGCTCGGGGTGCAGCTCGATGAATGCCTCGAACCGGAACGAGCGGAACGGGCCGCCGTTGTCGGTGACGATCGTGACCACCGGCAGCAGCTCGCCGGTCTCGGCATCGATTGGACAGTCGTCGAGCATCGGGTGGGGCGAACGTGGCTTCGTAGTCGGCGAGAGCTAGCTCGATGGCATCGATCGCGTCGTGCTGGTTGCCGGTCGGTGAGACGTGGAACGGGTGCTCGTACTTGGACCAGTAGTCTCGGCAGTCGGCCAGCCTCCAGGTGCCGCCGCTGGTGGTCTCGAACTCGCTGAAGTCCAGCTGCCAGACCTGGTTCGGCCCGGTCGGATCGCTCGCGAACGCTGCCTTCCTGCGCTCGGCGAGCTTGCGGCGTTCCCGCTGGTAGTTCGCGGGCAGGATCAGCCCTTCGTCGCGCAGCAGCCGCAGAATTGTGGCCTCGGACACTACGTGGCCGTCGTGGCGGACCATCGCCCAGATCTTGCGGTGTCCCCACGCCGGATGCGCCAGCGCGTGCCCCAGTGCCAACCCCGTAGCCGCCACACGAGCCGGCCGCGGCCACGGACCCTTCGGCCGCTGTCCGGCGCGGGCCTTGGCTTGCCAGCGGCGCCAGGTCCGCTCGGGCATGTCGAACAGGCGGCAGAACCTCGTGGTCGACATGCCCGCCTCAACGCGGATCACCTCGAGGTCTTCGAAGGGCCCAGCCTGCCCTCCGCGGACTTCTTCCAGACGCGCAGCTCCACATGCGCCTCACCCAACGCCTGGGTCAGGTCGGTGACCTCGGCCTCCAGTTGCTCCTCTCGAGTCGAGGGACCGGACTTGCCGGCCGCCAGCGCGGTCTTGCCTGCCTCGAGGAAGTCGGCCTTCCAGCGGCCGATCGACTGCTCGCTGACCTTCTCCCGCCGAGCCGCTTCCGCGATCGTCATCTCACCGGCCAGAACACTCAGCACGACCCGGGCCTTCTTCTCAGCAGGAATCGAGGGCGGTCTTCCCATATTTCGGACTCTCCTTCAGGACTGACCTAACAGCCCTGCCACAAAGTCTGACGCGCGACAACCCGACCTGCGCACCGCCGGCCAGCGGATGGGCGACGGACTCCACGAACTCCTCCGCCGCAACCTCAACTCCGGCGCATCCCCCACCCACGCCGGCAAAAACCCCACCTGATCATCCGGATCAACGGAGACGACCTCACAGGCGGCACCGGCCACGCCACCCTGCTCCGCACCGGAATCCCCACCTCCGCCCGCACCACCCAACAACTCGCCTGCGACGCCAAAATCTCCTTCTGGGGCACCATCAACGGCGAAGAAGCCCTCACCGACGGCACCCGCCTGTACACCGGCAAAACCCGCCGCCTGCTGGAACTCCGAGACAATGGATGCGCCTCCCCGCAGGGGGCGAGCACGTGCCGTATGCAGACGTCGAACAGACTCCGCACATAGACATCACCGCACCAACGACACAGCCAGAAACCCACCCCGCGGGCGCGTCAACGCCGCCGGCCCAGCGCGGGCGTTCGTGACCGGCGCCCTCCCGGACGACCAGAAACAAGGCTCCCACACCAGCCTGGCCGAGATCGAGGTACCGCTCGTCATGTCCGGTATGGGTTCTTGCGCGGCATCGCCCCCACGCCCCCGTACTCATGGCGTATGACTGAGCTTTCTTCCTGGAAAGGGCCCTGCCTGCGCGGCCGAGTGCGGCAAGGGAACTCCACGGTCTGGAATGGCACAACAACGGCGCCATAGAGTGGACGGCATTGTCGGAGGACCTCGCCGGAGGACCTCGCCGAAGGAGCCGTGTCTTGTCGATGAGCGTCTCGGAGATGGATCGTTATCTGTTCGACTGCCAGGGCTACGTCGTCCTACCTCAGGTGCTCGACGCGGCGATGGTGGACGAGTTACGACGGCTGCTGGAGGAGACCGGGTGGTGGGACACCTCGGTGCCGGGGCAGACCTCGCACCAGGGTGACATCCTCTCGCTCGGACGTCCCTTCTGGGACCTGATGGACCACCCTCGCATCGAGCCGTACCTGTCCGAATGGCTCGGCCCGGGCTTCCGCCTCGACCACGTGTACCCGATCTTCAAGTCGACCGGTGGTGAACCGCAGCGGCTGCACCACGGCGGCGAGCCGTTCAGTCCGAATGGCTACTACCACGTGCAGAACGGCACGATCTCCTGCGGCCTGACGGTCGTGACCTTCGCGCTCACCGACTGCGGACCGGGCGACGGCGGCTTCGCCTGCGTCCCAGGAAGTCACAAGTCAGCGTTCCGCACACCGGATCAGATCGTCGACTGGACCGACCGCTCGCACACCGCGACCATCCCGATGCGAGCCGGCGACGCCCTCATCTTCACCGAGGCGATGTGTCACGGCTCCGCACCGTGGACCGCGGCACATCCGAGGATTTCGCTGCTGTACAAGTTCTCCCCCGGCAACTCGGCGTGGGGCGCGTTCGACGACGGCTGGCCGCCAGACGTCGTCGAGAACTGCACACAACGCCAACGCGAGATCCTCGAACCACCGTACGTACGCAGTGCCAAAGGCAATCGACGCCGTTCATGACCACTCGGCTCCACCGCATGATCACGACAGGCGGGCGCGGAGGTCGGCGACCACCCGAGCGGCGTCCCGGTCGATGATGTCTGTGCTGCCGGCGAGGCGCGATCGCGGACCGGCCTGAGTGGCAACCCCGCGCCGAGCGAGCCAGACGATGATCACGCTGATGGCGGCGATGGCGATGAGTACGTCCATGGCATGAAGCTTGCGCTCAGCTAGATCCTGCCACCAGTGGCAGTTCTGACGTTGTGCATCAATATCCTGCCAGCTAGTGTCGCGGACATGCTCAACACCGTTGCCGTCGTCCTGGTCGAGGGATTCGCACCGTTCGAGTTCGGTGTCGTGTGCGAGGTCTTCGGAATCGACCGGACCGACGAGGGCGTACCGCCGATGGAGTTCCGGGTGTGCGGAGAGCGACCGGGCAAGCCGTTGCGGAGCAGCGTCGGTCTCCCGGTCATCCCTGAGGCGGGCCTGGACGCGGTCAGCGGCGCCGATGTCGTTGCGGTTCCGGCGGCCACGATCCGCGACGAATACCCCTCTGCAGTCCTCGACGCGCTACGCTCCGCGGCCGCTGCCGGATCGATCCTGTTGTCGGTCTGCAGCGGTGCGTTCGTGCTGGGCGCCAGCGGACTGCTCGACGGCCGTCGGTGTGCGACGCACTGGCGGTACGCCGACGCGTTCGCCGCCCGCTTCCCCAAAGCCCTGCTCGACCCGGACGTCCTGTTCGTCGACGACGGCAACATCATCACGAGCGCAGGGACCGCGGCAGGGATCGACGCCTGCCTGCATCTGGTCCGCCGCGAGCTCGGGTCGGGACCCGCCACCGCTATCGCTCGCCGGATGGTGGTGCCGCCCCAGCGCGACGGAGGACAACGCCAGTACGTCGAGCTACCCATCCCGGAACGTGCCGCGGACAGCCTCGGGCCACTACTCACCTGGATGCGCGAGAACCTCGCCACCGAGCACACCGTCGCCGCGCTTGCCCGGCGAGCCACTATGTCCGACCGCACCTTCGCCCGCAGGTTCCTTGCCGAGACCGGGACGACACCCAACCGCTGGCTGTCCACCCAACGAGTCCTCCACGCCCGGCACCTCCTCGAAGACACCGACCTCAGTGTCGAGGACGTCGCGATGCACTGCGGATTCGGCTCGGCCGCCCTGCTGCGCCATCACTTCCACCGGACTGTCGGGGTCGCGCCCCACGACTACCGTCGTACGTTCGGCCGCTCCCACCGCCGGTGACTTGGACAATCGGCGTCAGGAGGCCGCGTCGGTGGTGGCCAGGAGTACGCACTGGTCGAAGTTCATGCAGCCGCACTCCAGGCAGTCCGCCACCGCTTGGCGCAGGGCCCTGGCCTGCTCGATATGCCGGTCGAGCTCGGGCAGCTTTCGCGCCGCCAGCGCCCGCCACTGGCGGGTCGTGGACGGCTTGGCGTCGGTGCCGAGAAGCTGGGTGATCTCGGCGAGCGTGAACCCGGCCCGCTGCGCCATCTTGATCAGCGCGACCCGGCGGACGGCGGTTGCCGGCCACATCCGGCGGCCCCCTTCGCGGCGCGCACCGGGCAGTAGACCGCGCTCCTCCCAGTAGCGCAGCGCTGAGGCCCGCACGCGGGCCTTGTCGGCGAGCTCGCCAATCGGCAGATACCGCATGGCCACCCCTTCCCGGTCCGGCATTGACTTCAAGCGCGCGTGAAGAGCGACTGTGACGTGCATGTTCTCAGGACGACCGGGACGCCTCTTGCCCGGGCCCTACCGCTCGCTGTTCGCCGACCGGACCTTTCGGCGGCTGATGCCGGCCTTCGTGTTGTCCGACCTGGGTGACGGCTTGACCGTGGTCGCCGTCGCGTGGCTGGCGCTCGCGCTGGGGCCGGACGGCGGGAAGGGCGCGTTGGCCGGCATCGCCGTTACCGCGTACGTCCTGCCCGGCGCCCTGGGTGCGCTGCTCCTGGGCAGGTGGATGCGGCGGCTCCCGGCGCAACGCCTCCTGATCATCGACTCCGCGCTGCGGGCCGTGCTGCTGGGAGCAGTCCCCCTCGCACACATGGCTGGCGTACTCACCCCGGTCGTGTACGTCGGGCTTCTGGGTGCGTCCTCACTACTCCATGCGTGGGGCAAGGCTGGCAAGTACGCCCTGTTCGCCCCCCGGCTCTCCGACGACCAGCGGCTGGCAGCCAACAGCGTGCTCAGCACCAGCCTGTGGGCGGCAATGGTCGCGGGTCCCGCCGTCGCCGGCCTGATCGCCGGTGTCGTGAACGCGGCATGGATCATCGCGCTGGACGCCGCCACCTTCGCCGTACTCGCCATCCAGACCAGCCGACTGCCCCCGGCGTCAGGCCACGTCCCCGCGGCAGGAACTACCCGGCAGGGGCTCAGCATCCTGTACCGCCGGCCGCAACTCCTCGGCCTGCTCATCGTGACCTGGCTCCTCAACTTTGCCTTCGGGCCGGTCGAGGTCGGCCTTCCCTTGTTCGTCTCCCTCGACCTCCACGCCGGCCCGGGGCTACTCGGTGACTACTGGTCCGCCTTCGGGATCGGCGCCGTCATCGGCGCTCTCGCACTGGGCGTGGCCAGACTCCTTCCGCTGTGGCCGGCCATGCTTGCCATCATCGCGGGCCACGGCATCGGCATGCTGCCATTCGCCTTCACCGACACCGCGCTCCCTTCCCTGATCGGCTTCACCGTCGCGGGGCTGGTCTATGGCCCCTACTCCGCGCTTTCCGTCACCCTGATTCAGGACCGCGCACCCGCCGACTCGCTCACCACGGTGCTGGCGGCACGCAACGCCGTACTCCTCACCGCGTCTCCCCTTGGAGCGGCACTCGGCGGCGTCCTGCTCGACCGGACCAGCGCGCCGGTCATCCTGATCAGCTGCGGGGCCGCGATGATCCTCATCGCCGTGACGAGCGCCATCGCGCTGAAGCTCTACGGGACCCGTCGACGGCGGCAGCGGGAACGGCGGCAGCGGGGAATCCTGCGCGGTCAGCCGGCGGGGTACAGGCAGAACGGATGACCCTCCGGGTCGGCGTAGACGACCCACTCCGCATCCGTGTCACGGAGCCTCGTCGCACCGAGTCGGGCGACGAGGTTCTCCGCGGCTGCGAGATCGTCGACCTCGATGTCGAGATGTATCTGCGGTGGACGCTCGGGATCAAGCCACTGCGGTTGCTTGCCCGTCGCACCTCCGGCAAATCCGATCTCGGGTCGCGTCGGGTCCTTTGGCCTGATCGTCATTTCGCCATCCTCAGCTTCTGCCAGCTCCTGCGTGTCCAGGAGCGCGGCATAGAACGCGGCGAGGGCGCGGTTCGATTCAAAGCAATGGAAGTTGATACCGCCGAGGAGCCCTCTCAGCGCCTTTTCCTCTTCGCCGTCTGGAACCGGGGCGCACAGGCAGAACGGGTGACCCGCGGGATCGGCGTACACGAGACAGCCTCCGCCCTGGTGCGGGAGCCGGGTGGCTCCCAGTCTCTCCACCAGTTGCGTCGGGCTCTCCGTGTCATAGGCGAATACCTGTGTGGGGCCGCACAGATGTAGCTGCTGCGGGTACGCAGGATCCGGCCAGGTCGGCGGTCGATGGTCTTCTACGGTGGCGAAAGCCAGCCGCGTGCTGCTCTTGTCGTTCCCGATCACCACCCTTTCCGGCGTGTCGAGATGCCGGATCGGCATCGGCACGAGCTCGGCGTAGAAGGTCGCCAGCTTCTGTGCATCCGGACAGTCGAAGGTGATGTTCTGCACGTTCGCACGCATGCGTGCATGCCTCCTGCACCTCGGCGTGGTCGGCGGACACCGCTCGTCAACTACGACCGTATGGAGGCGTCACTGACACCTTCTGTCAGTGCAGCAGGTCCGTATCAGATCTGGACTTCCTTACCCTGGGCCGCCGAGGTGTAGATGCCGTCCAGGATCTTCATCATCTCCGCGCCCTGCCAGGCCGGTGCGATGCTCTCGGCATCACCCAGGCAGGCCGCGACGAAGTTCTCGATCTCGTGGGAGAAACCGTCGTCAAGGTCGAACGAATCGAACCCGATCTGCGGCGTCACCTTCAGGACCGTCTCGTGCTTCTCGGCCGCGATCTGCAGTTTCGGCTCGAGGTCGGCCCCGCCCTTGTCCCCGTACACCGACACCCCGAGCGAGTCGTCCGTCGCATGCAGCGAAAACGACGTGTCCATGATCAACGATGCGCCGTTGTCGAACCTGATCAGGGCATTGGCCATGTCCTCGACGTTGTTCTTGGTCGGGTCGTAGTCGGCCACCTGCCACCGCGGCAGGGTGGTGATGTGGGACCGGTTGCCCAGCTTCTCGTACGTATTGGCGCTGACCGAGGTTGCCCGAGGAGTTCCCATCAGGTACCAGCACAGGTCGATCACGTGCACGCCGATGTCGATCAACGGCCCACCGCCGGAGATCGCCTTGTCGGCGAACCAGCCACCCGGATTGCCCACCCGCCTTATGCAACTGGCCTTGGCGTAGTAGATCTCACCCAGGTCACCAGCGTCGATGAACGACTTCAACACCCGACAGTTCGTGGAGTGCCGGCGTACGAAACCCACCTGGAGGATCCGGTCGTGCGCCTTCACCACATCCTCCAGCCGCTGCGCCTCGGCGTAGGTGCGGGTCATCGGCTTCTCCACCAGGACGTGCTTGCCGGCCTCGACGGCGGCCGCGGCGAGTTCGGCGTGGGTGTTGTTCCAGGTGCAGATGCTCACCGCGTCGACATCCGCGTCGGCGAACAGTTCCGCCGGGTCGCTGTAGGACCGGCTGGCTCCCCACTGCTTGGCGATCGCGGTGGCACGGTCGGCATTGATGTCGCAGACCGCGAGCAGTTCGGCGCGCGGGTTGGCTTGGTAGGCCTTGAGATGACAACCGGCAATGCCACCGGTGCCGACAACGCCGATCTTGACCTTCTGCATGAGTCTCCTCGAGTCGCTTTCTGGATTCAGGATTCGTCGTAGATGCGCTTGGCGTTGGCGATACCGCGGCTGCAACCGATCAGGCAGTCCTCGTGACCCTCGAACTCGATCGACGCGTAACCGTCATAGCCGGAGTCCTTGATCGACTTCGCGACGCTCCAGGTGTCCAGGTCGCCATTGCCGACAATCGCGCCGCGCAGGTATTTTCCGCCCCGGCTGCGGAACCAGCCCTCACCAGGGTTGCGGTCTGCAGGTCGTACGTAGAAGTCCTTGAAATGAACGATCATTGCGTACGGAAGATTGGCGGGGACCGCGGCCGCCGGATCCTCGTCGACGCAGAGGAAGTTGCCGATGTCCAGCGTGGTCTTGAAGTTCGGCTCGTCGACGGCATGCACGATCCGGCGGACCCGGTCGCTGCTCTGGACGAAGAATCCGTGATTCTCCAGGCTGGTCGTCACGCCCTTGGTCGCTGCGTACTGCGCGATTTCCTTGCTGGCCTTGACGATCTTCGGCAGCGCGGCCTCGAACGCCGGGGTGTCGTCGCCCTCGACACCGCCATGCCCGACCACGTCGTGCCGCATCATCTGGATGCCCAGCCGTTCGGCGAGATCGATGTGGGCCTTGACCCGCTCGACCTCGGCCGCGTTCTCGGTGTCGTCGCCGACGAAGCTCGCGCCGATCGCGATGTTGGACAACGCGACCCCGCGATTGGCCGCGTGGGCGACTATCTTGTCGACGAACGCCGGATCCGAGTCCGCACGGGGCACCGGGCTGTCGGCGCCCGAATAGATCGAGGCCAGTTCGAGGTGTTCGCCTTCGCTGTCAGCGATCCAGTCGACCACGTCGAAGAGCGTCATGTCCCCCGTACTGAGCCGCTGATGGAAGCTGTAGGAGCTGAATCCGAACTTCATCTGGACATCCCCTTCGTCGATCGGTCGGATACGGGTGCGTTGGTCAAGGGTGCATCGGACAAGAGAGC
>JBOHED010000270.1:0-6790 GCA_050700915.1 Actinopolymorphaceae bacterium
GACTCGTCCACGCCGCTGTGCTGTTTCCGGGCGACATCCTCGGCGGCTACGGGCTCGCTGGTCTCCTCATGCTGGCGCTGTTGCCCCTCTCCGATCGTGGCCTGCTCACCTGGGCGGCCGTGTTCACCGTGCCGGTCGTGGTGTTCGGTTCGACGTACGGCCTGGCAACTGGTGCCGGCGGTCCGCGAGGGCTGAGCGCGTCGGATCCGTGGGAGGCAACGATCCTCCGGCTGGTGGAATGGCTGGCGGCGACACCGTTCACGGCACTGGTGGTTCTCCTCCCGATGGTGCTCGGCCTCTGGGCCGGCCGCCGTCGCATCCTCGAAGAGCCGGAACGGCACCCGGTCCTACTCCGTCGCGCCGCGGTGGCGGGGCTTACCCTCGCCCTCATCGGCGGCCTGCCGCTGGATCTCGTGGTAGCCGGCGCCCTGCCGTCGTCGACTCCCACCATCAACCTGGTGTACGGCGCCCTGCACACGCTGACCGGCGTGGCCGGCGGCCTCGGCTACGCCGCGCTGGTGGGGCTGCTGGTGATCCGGCTCCGGAGCCGCGGCGCCCTAGGCCCCGTCACTGCCGCGGTGGCGGCGTGTGGCGAGCGGTCGCTGTCGTGCTACCTCGCGCAGTCGGTGGTGTTCGTACTTCTCTTCACGCCGTACGCCGGTGGGCTCGGCCTTCAGCTGGGAAGTGCCGCGACGGCGGTGGTTGCGCTCCTCACCTGGCTCGCCACCGTCGCGGGCGCGAGCGTCCTCGAGCGGCTCGGGCGGCGTGGTCCGGCGGAGGTCCTGCTGCGTTCCCTGACCTACCGGGGCCTCCGCGTGAACTCCTAGGGGTGTTCTTAGCACCGCCGGCCGGATTTCCTGTGGGGCACCACCATGTGACCGCCGGCGCACTGCGTGAGTTCTCGGCTGCCCTCGGTGTCGTACGCGTACCTACGGTGGACTCCACCTGACCGCCGCCCAGGAATTGGCGGCCTGACTACACGGGATGGGCGGTGGCGACGACGGTGGCTCCTGAGAACGCGGTGACACATCACCGCGTTGAATCGGCGGCCGATCGGCTGATGCTCGGACACCTTGCAAACAAGGTAGTTCCCCGGTTTCAGATGTGATCAATATCCGGGCACCGAACCGCCAGGTGCCGAACCGGGTGGACCGCCCCCAGCAAGGACGGCGCCAGACGTGGGACCGGCGCGGGTGTGATCGACCTGCCTCGAGACCTCGGGCGCGGACTTCTGCCCGCCGCTCGGCCAAGCGCCGGGCGTCGGGATCGCGCTCGCACCTCGACCTTTCCGCACCGGTAGGGCCGCTCCAGATTGGCACCGCGATCACCAGCGATGAGGGTGCTGACCTGGTCGTAGGCGTGCACGCGCGGCTCGCCCCTCCCGCGGGACTCATGGCGGACTCGTGGACTCTTCGGCGAACACCGTGGCGGATTCGCTTGGCATGGGAGCGGTGCCTGCGTATAGTCCAGCTGGACTATACGGTACGGGCTAATCCTCCTGGGGCATCAGATGGTCACACGCGGTGGCGTGACACCGCTCGGGCTCGCGGTCTTGGAGCTCCTGCACTCCGGGCCCATGCATCCGTACGAGATGCACCAGACCATGCGCACCCGGCACACCGACCGGATCGTCAAGCTCAAGGCCGGGTCGCTGTATCACGCGGTCGAACGGCTCGAGCGGGTCGGCCTCGTGGAGATCGCCGAGACCTCGCGTACCGGACGACGCCCCGAGCGCACCGTCTACGCGATCACCGGGGCCGGCAGGAAGGCGTTCGCCGAGCAGGTGGCCGACCTGCTGGCCGCGCCGGAGGAGGAGTTCCCTGCGTACGCCCTCGCGGTCGGGCTCTCCCCCACCCTTGATCGGGCGACCGTGCTGAGCGAGCTCGGTCGACGTGAGGACGAGTTGACCCAGCAGGTGGCCGCGGACCGTGCCGCCATCGAACGGCTGCAACGGATGGAACTGCCGGCACGCTACTGGCTGGATGTACGCCTGACGCTGGCCATGCGCGAAGCGGAGCTGGCCTGGACGTCCGAGCTGATCGGCCAGATCGAGAGCGGCCGGCTCGACTGGCCGGCGGAATCCGGCACTCCACCGCCCGACCGCGTGACACCGCCCGACCGCACTCCACCGCAGACAGGCGACGAAGGGAACCCGCAATGACGACCCAGCCACCCGTGGGCGGCCAGGCGCCTCAGCCGGTGCCGACCAGGAAGGCATGGGCGGCCCTCGGCGCGCTGTGCATCGGGTTCTTCATGATCATGCTGGACACGACGATCGTGAACGTCGCGATCCCGGCGATGATCAAGGGCCTGTCGGCCGACCTGACCGAGATCATCTGGATCAACAGCATCTATCTGCTGACCTACGCCGTACCACTGCTACTGTCCGGGCGACTCGGTGACCGGTTCGGGCCGAAGCGGATGTTCATGGGCGGCCTGGTGCTTTTCACCCTCGCGTCCGCGGCGTGCGGCCTCGCCGAGTCTGCGACTCCCCTCATCGTCGCCCGCGCCGTCCAGGGCCTTGGTGCCGCCGCGATCGCCCCGCAGACGATGGCGTTCATCACCCGGTTGTTCCCGCCCAGCAAGCGTGGCGCGCCAATGGGGATGTGGGGTGCCGTCGCAGGTGTCGCGACGATCGCCGGTCCGCTGCTCGGCGGCGTACTGGTCGAGACGCTCGGCTGGGAATGGATCTTCTTCGTCAACGTCCCGATCGGCATCGTCGGGCTGGTCATGGCCCTGATCCTGGTGCCGGACTGGCAGCCGCGGCACAGCCACCGGTTCGACCCCCTGGGTATCGCCTTGAGCTGTGTCGCGCTGTTCCTGGTGGTGTTCGGACTGCAGGAAGGTCAGCGGTACGACTGGGGAACGGTCGCGGGCTCGATCACGATCCCTGAGATCATCGGCGCGGGAGTGGTACTCCTGGTGCTCTTCGTGGTGTGGCAGCGGCTCAACCGGCGTGAACCGCTCCTTCCGCTGAACGTCTTCCGGCACCGCAACTTCTCGATGTCCAACATCGCGAACGTCGCGGTCGGGTTCACGATGGCCGGGATGTTCCTGCCGATCGTCATCTACATCCAGTCGGTCCTGGGCTATTCCGCGATCGAGTCAGGGCTCATCACGGCGCCGATGTCGTTCGTGGCGGGCGTGGTCGCGCCGTTCGCCGGGCGGCTGTCGGACCGGATCAGCGGAAAGTGGATCGTGGCGCTCGGGCTGAGCCTGTTCGCCGCGGGCGGCGCGCTCATCGCGGCGGTGAGCCAGGCAGACAGCAGCGGCTGGACGTTCGTGGCGCCGTTCGTCGTCTGCGGCATGGGGGTGGGCTGCATCTTCTCACCGCTCGCCAACCTCGCGACGTACGGACTCGACCCGCGGCTCATGGGTACCGGATCGGGCATCTTCGCCACCACCCGCCAAGTGGGCGGCGTCATCGGGAGCGCGGCCATCGGCGTCCTGCTGCAGGCGCGGCTGGCCGTCGAGCTGCCGGCGCAGGCGAGGGCGCAGTCCGGCGGCCTGCCGGAGCCGTACCGGGAGCGGTTCGTGGACGGGTTCGAGCAGGCGGCGAAGGGCGGCACTGACTTCTCGGCTACGGCCGAGGCGCCCCTGCCTCCGGGCGTTCCGGGCGGAGTCGCGGACCAGATCCGGGCGCTCGGCGAGAACGTGTTCGACCAGGCGTTCACCGACGCGACGAAGGTGACCCTGCTCCTACCCGTGGTCGTCATGGCCGTGGGAGTGCTTGCGTGCCTGGCCATGTCCCGGAGGACTGCCCCGACCCCTGCGCCCGAAGCCGCCAGGACCGCCGACCACTCCGGCTGAGGGGAGCGGGACCGCACCGGATTGGATGAGGGGTCCCCTCATGCGAGCACCCGTTGGATGAGGGCGCCCCTCATGCGAACCTATTGGACCAGGGTGCCCCCTCATGCGAACGGACGCGGACGCGGGGTTACGGAACGGGCACTCCGGCGAGTTCCTCGGCGACGAGTTCGGCGATCTGCGCGGTGTTGAGCGCCGCGCCCTTGCGCAGGTTGTCCCCGCACACGAACATGTCCAGCGCCTGCGGGTCGTCCAGAGCCCGCCGCAGCCGGCCCACCCACGTCGGGTCCGTACCCACCGCGTCCGCCGGCGTCGGGAACTCCAGGTCCTCCGGCTCGTCACAGAGCAGCATCCCCGGCGAGTCCTGCAGGATCTGCCGCACCTGTTCGACATCCAACTCGCGGGCGAACCGGGCGTGGACAGCGAGCGAGTGGGTCGTGACGACGGGGACGCGTACGCAGGTGGCGGACACGGCGAGGTCGGGTAGCCCGAGGATCTTGCGCGACTCGTTGCGTACCTTCAGCTCCTCGCTGGTCCACCCGTCCTCGCGCAGCGAACCCGCCCACGGCACCACGTTGAACGCCAACGGCGCCGGGAACGGACCCAGGTCGTCACCGACGATCCGCCGGACATCACCCGCGCGCGTGCCGATCTCGCGGTGACCGGCGACCTTCGCCACCTGGTCGTACAGCGTGTCGATGCCGGCCTGCCCCGCACCGGACGCCGCCTGGAACGACGCCACCACCAGGGACTCGAGCTCGTACGCACCATGCAGCGCACCCACCGCGACGATCATCGCGAGCGTCGTGCAGTTGGGGTTGGCGATGATCCCCTTCGGCCGGTCGTGGGCGGCCGGCGCGTTGACCTCCGGCACCACGAGCGGGACGTCGGGATCCATCCGGAACGCACCGGAGTTGTCGACGACGACCGCGCCGTACGACGCGGCGACGGGCGCCCACGTCGCCGAAACCTCGTCCGGAACGTCGAACATGGCGACGTCGACGCCTTCGAAGCAGCGTTCGGAGAGCGGGACGACCTCGACTTCCTCCCCGCGTACCGTCAGCTTGCGCCCCGCCGAGCGCGGTGAGGCGATCAGCCGGATCTCACCCCAGATGTCCTGGCGGGTGGACAGGATCTGCAGCATCACCGTGCCGACCGCGCCCGTCGCACCGATCACCGCGAGAGTCGGCTTCTTCGCCCCGAGGTCCGCGACTGCGCTCATCGGCCCGTCCCTCCGTAGACGACTGCCTCTACTTCGTCGGCGTCGAGGTCGAAGGCATGGTGCGCACCCGCGACCGCGGCGTCGACGTCATCCTCGTCGACGATGACCGACACCCGGATCTCGGACGTGGAGATCATCTCGATGTTGACGCCCGCCTCGGCCACCGAGGCGAAGAACCGCGCCGCCACTCCGGGGTTGGTCCGCATGCCGGCACCGATCAACGACACCTTGCCGATCCGGTCGTCGTAGAGCAGCTGTTCGTAGCCCACTTCGTCCTGGATCTTGGCAAGCGCCGTCATCGCGTGCTGGCCGTCGGCGCGCGGCAGCGTGAACGAGATGTCGGTACGGCCGGTCACGACTCCGGAGACGTTCTGCACGATCATGTCGATGTTGATCTCGGCGTCCGCGAGTGTGGCGAAGATGCGAGCGGCCTCACCTACCTTGTCCGGTACGGCGACCACGGTGATCTTCGCCTCGCTCTTGTCGTAGGCGACACCGGAGATGATCGGCTGCTCCATCGCGCCCTCCTCTGTGCTGCTTCCCGTGTCGGTCCGTGGCTCGACCGCGGGGACGTCGACGGCGTGGACGGCCTGGGCGGCACGGACGACGGCCGCGTCGGCGACCCAGGTACCCGGATTCATACTGAACGACGACCGCACGTGGATCGGCACCGCGTACCTCCGGGCGTACTCAACGCACCGAAGGTGCAGCACCTTGGAACCACACGCCGCGGTCTCCAGCATCTCGGCGTAGCTGATCTGCGGGATCCGTCGCGCGTTGGGGACGATCCGCGGGTCGGCGGTGAAAACCCCGTCGACGTCGGTGTAGATCTCGCAGACGTCCGCCTCGAGCGCGGCCGCCAGCGCGACGGCCGTGGTGTCGGAGGCGCCGCGACCGAGGGTGGTGATCTCCTTGGTGTCCTGCGAGACGCCCTGGAATCCCGCGACGATCGCGATCGCGCCCTCGTCGAGAGCCTGCCGGATCCGTCCGGGCGTGATGTCGATGATCTTCGCCCGGCCGTGGTGGGACGTCGTGAGTACGCCGGCCTGGCTGCCGGTGTAGGACTTGGCGGTCTGGCCGAGGTTGGCGATCGCCATCGCGAGCAAAGCCATCGAGATCCGCTCGCCGGCCGTGAGGAGCATGTCGAGCTCCCGAGGCGGCGGCAGCGGGCTCACCTGCTGCGCGAGGTCACGAAGATCGTCGGTGGTGTCGCCCATGGCCGAGACGACCACGACGACGTTGTGCCCAGCCTTCCTGGTTGCCACGATGCGCTGGGCGACACGCTTGATGCAATCGGCATCGGCCACCGACGAGCCGCCGTACTTCTGCACGACTAGGCCCACGGGATAACGCTCCTGCACTTGGCGGGTCGAGAGTCCGGGCCGGTGTGAGCCGGCCACGGTCGGCACCGTTGCCGCGCCACAGTCTACCGACGGCGACGTTCCGTGGACGGACTGTCCAGGGTGTGGGCGCGCAGCCCCGCGTCTGCCCGCCGCTGGCGCGGGTGGTGGTGGTCCGGTGATCATGAAACCTCTTCGGTGCTCCAGGCCCGGTCAAGTTTCATGATCACGGGGTTGGGCGGCGTCCCGGCGGGCGAAGAGCGAAGCGGATCGCCGTCAACGTGAGAATCGCGCGGTTAGGATGCGGCGAGGCAGGATCGTGAGGAGCTGGGCGATTTGACGACAGCCGCACCGGAACGGGCGACCACCACGCCCCTGCCGGAGTCACGCCTGCGCGGCCTGGTCCGCGGCTGCCGACCCC
>JBOHED010000271.1:0-2438 GCA_050700915.1 Actinopolymorphaceae bacterium
GGCACCGGGAGGCGGAAGCGGTGAAAGAGCGATTCGTCGTACGCGAGACCGACTACGGGCACGGCATCTGGGATCTGCTGCTCGACGACTGGTGGATTCCCCGGCTCGACATGGCGCGTCGCGATGCAGACCTGATCGTCGAGGAGCTCAACCAAGCCGGAGCCTGATCGACGGGATACGGCCGTGACGAGGCGTGGTGCCGTCGTCGTGGCGGGGACTTCGGCGGTCCTTGCGTTCGCGGTGTAGGTGTGGGCGTTGGGGGAGCCGCCCGCTGGCTCGACGAGGCGGCCACGGCACGGGAGGCGGCACGTCCACCGCACCGGGGGCGGGACGTGGTATTGCTTGCGTGTCGGGGAGCCTGCTCGGATTCCTGTCCCACCGTGACGCCGGTCTGGGCGCCTACTACCTCCTCATGTCGGGCTGGACCACCTGGGGCGAGGTGGAGGGGTGGCTACGCCTGCGGTCCGCCGTCGCCATAGCCGTCGCAGCGGGAGCGATGGCCGACCTCTGGCCCGTCGCTGCTGGGGCACGTCTGCCGGAGTCACAGCCGGCCTGTTGATGGCGTTGTCGCCGATGGCGTCGCGGTACGCCCAGGAGTCGCGGCCGTACGCCCTGGTTGTGGCGGTCGGCGTTCTGTCGGTCTGGTTGCTCTTCCGGTCGGTGGAGACGGACCGGCGGCGGTGGTGGGTTTGCTACGCCGGTGCGCTGGCGCTGCTGGGCCTGCTGCACCTTGCGGCCTTGCTCACCGTCGTTGCGCATCCGGTGTTCGTGCGTGCCTGGACGACTGTGGGCCGGCCGCGATGCTGGCGGCGCTGGGCCCCGTGGCAGTGGTCGGTGCGGCCGCGGCCGCGCTGGCATGGGCGCCGCTGGTGCGGATGCGTGCGCGGGATGGACATGGACCGGACCTCCGCGCCGCGGGCGAGGTCGTCGCGGCGGACTGTCGCCCAGGCGATGCGGCGTACGAAGGCCTCACGACCGTGCACACACGTGCGTACTATCTGCGCGGCTCGGGCTGCGACGTCAGGTCGGTGGCTGGTGGTCTGCCGCCCGACGTACGCCGGGTCTGGATCGTCGTGCCCCAATGGCAGCAGGGTCGCCCGTCAGGAGTGACCCGACTCCGGCACGTACGCACGGCTTCGGTGGCAGGAGCACGCGTCATGCTCTGGGAGCGAGTGACCCTGTGACACCCGGCAGGCGTTGCACGGGCGGGTGGAGGCGTTCAGACCGTGGTGAGGATTTCGGCGCCCGCCGGTGTCACCAGCAGCGTGTGCTCGAACTGCGCCGACCACCTGCGGTCCTTGGTGAGCACCGTCCAGCCGTCATCCCACATGTCCCATTCGTGCGTGCCGAGAGTGAGCATCGGTTCGATCGTGAACGTCATGCCGGCCTCGATGGTCGTGTCGAAGCGCGGTTCGTCGTAGTGCGGCACGATCAACCCCGAGTGGAACGCCGTCCCGATGCCGTGGCCGGTGAACTCCTGGACGACGCCATAGCCGAAGCGCTTGGCATAGGACTCGATCACCCGTCCGATGACGTTGACCTGGCGCCCGGGCGCGACTGCCTTGATCCCGCGCATCATGGCCTCATGGGTGCGCGAGACCAGGAGGCGTACGTCCTCTGCGACGTCGCCGACCTGAAAGGTGGCATTGGTATCGCCGTGGACGCCGCCGATGAAGGCGGTGATGTCGACATTGACGATGTCGCCGTCTTCGAGCGGGCGCGCATCAGGAATGCCGTGGCAGATGACCTCATTGACCGACGTACAGAGGGACTTGGGGAATCCCTGATAACCGAGCGTGGACGGATAGGCGCCTCTGTCGCACAGGTACTCGTGTCCCACCCGGTCGAGCTCGTCCGCCGTGACTCCGGGGACGACGTGCCGGCCGACCTCCTGCAGGGCCTCCGCCGCAATCCGTCCGGCGATCCGCATCCGCGCGATGGTGTCGGCGTCTTTGACCTCGGAGCCCGCGAACCGGCGAGGGGCCGGCTTGTCGACGTACTCGGGTCGTGCGATGTCCTGGGGGACCTTCCGGCGCGGGGAGATCTCGGCGGGAACCAGTGGGGCCATGATTCCGTGAGTCTACGATGCCGTCCGCTTCGTCCGGTCACCGTCCTGTCCCGATGACAACTGGGGTACGACCGGCGGCGCGGAGTTGCCGGAGTCGCCTCGCTGGGGAAGGCTCTTCCCATGAGCGTGGAACCCGTCGAGTGGTATTTCTGTCTGCGGCACCACCGGGTCGAGCCTCGGGATGGGTGCCGGGCCGCCGACCGGCTCGGCCCCTACGCCTCGGAGGCGGAGGCTCAGAATGCCCTGTCCAAGGTGGCCGACCGCAACGAACAGTGGGACAACGACCCACGTTGGAACGACGACGTAGACGACGAACGGTGACCCGGGGCGCTCGCCGGGAGTCAGCTGTGGGGACGTGCGCGTCCTGCGC
>JBOHED010000272.1:0-6112 GCA_050700915.1 Actinopolymorphaceae bacterium
ACCTGGCCAAGTCGCGGGCGGCCGATGAATCCCGCGCTGCCATACGGGAACTCGTCGATGCCGGACTCCCGTTGCGCGACATCGGCCAACTGCTCGGCATCTCCCATCAACGCGCCGCGCAACTCGCAACTGACACCGCACCGAAGGCGTCATGAGTCAGCTGCTTCCTGGGCACCTTCGCCGCATCTCATGATGGTCACTCCGGCCAGGCCACTCTCCGCACTCCTTCTTGTGTGCTGGCTCTGACCGGCCTATGGTGGCGATGACCCCCGGGGAGCGCATGGAGCGCTGAGAGTGCGGATGGTCCGCAGACCCGCGAACCTGATCCGGTTAGCACCGGCGTAGGGAGCAGGGCATGCACCGGCAGGTGGCTTCTGGTGCGTCTCACTGTGTACCCGCGGGCCATGAGGCGAGGCGCCGTGATGAACCCTCCGACCACCAGGGACGATTCCCCACGCCCGGGCGTCACACCGAAGCAGCTGGGTGTCGGGATGCGGTTCAGCCTGCATCCACACTGTGACGCCTACGTCGATGTGATCCTCGGTGCGCTGATGGACGCGGGCGACGCCGGCCTCACCGAGGGACTTGTCGTCGACACCGACGACGTGAGTACGTACGTCGGTGCGTTGGTCGCGCCTGCCGAGCAGCGGCTGGTGGGCTACCTGGCTGGTGTCATCAGTTCCGCGTACCACCGGAGCGGAGGTGGCCACGTCGTGGTCCAGGTGCTGTTGTCGCGTGGCTGTCCGGGCGAGGTGTCGTGTGACCTCACGGTGACCGGCCTGCCCAGGGTCGCACCGATCGCGCTCGGGCTGACGGGCGTGCGAGCGTCGGCGCACTGGTCGCTGTACCCACTGTTGGACGCGGGGTCTGACGCCGGTACCCACATGGCGCACATCGAGGCGGCGATCTCCGATGCGCAGCGGCGCGGCACCGCATCCGAGCCCGCGCACTACGCCACGAGGCTGGACGGCGATGTGGGCGAGGTGCTCGCCACCGCGGCCGACGCCTGGGCGGCTGTGGGCGCCGTGGTGCCGCATGTCGTCACTCACCTGACGGTCTCTGTCGGATCCCGCACTCAATCGCGCAGCCAATCCCTCAGCCGATCTTCCAGCCGGTCTTCCAGCACCCAGGCTTGACCGGGAAGGAGTCCCCCGTGCGCTCCCGCTCTACCTCTGGTGTCCGCCGATCCCGACACTTCGCGTTGCGGGATCTGGTCCTGATGGTCGTCCTCGGCGTCGTGTTCGGCTTCCTGTACTGGGCACTGGTCCAAGCCTGGAACGGGTTGGCGATCGCGATGGGTCCGGCGGGCGACCTGGCCCAACATGTCCTGCTCGGCGGCTGGCTGCTGGTCGCTCCGATCGTGATCGCGATCGTGCGCCGCGCGTTCGCCGGACTGCTCGCGGAGGTGCTTGCCTCGGTGGTCGAGGTGGTCTTCCTCGGCTCACCCGTAGGACCGATTCTGATCGTCTCCGCCGCGCTCCAGGGTGCCGGCAGCGAGACGGCATTCGCGCTCACCCGCTACCGCGTGTACGGCTGGCTGACGTACGCGCTCTCCGGGCTCGGAGGAGCGGGCCTGGTGTTCTTCTTCTCCGCGTTCCGGTTCGGCTGGTACGGCCAGGATCTGTTCTGGGCGCGCCTTGCCATCCAGCTCGCGTCCGGGCTGGTCCTTGGAGGGTTGCTGGCCAAGGTGATCGTCGAGGCGCTGGCCCGGACCGGCGTGCTCGACGACTTCGCGATCGGTCGCGCCAGGATCGCTGAGCCGAACGCCGGCACGGGCACGTACGCTGGCACCGGCAGCGACGCCGACGCCCACGCGTGACCAGCGATCCCGCGCGACCATCCTCGACAGCAGCGGAACAGCTCGCGGCGGCAACGGACGACCTGGCCGTACGCTTTCCGCGCTGCCGAGGTCCGGCGCTGACCCAGGTCTCGTGGACGCTCCGCGCCGGTGAGCAGGTGCTGCTGCTCGGGCCGTCGGGATCCGGCAAGTCCACTTTGCTGCACAGCCTCACAGGCGTGGTCCCGCACACCATGGCCGCCGAGATGTCGGGGTCGGTCCTCGTCCGCGGCGTGCGTACGACGGACAGCAGCGTCGCGGAACTCTCCCGCCACGTCGGCGTACTCGCCCAGGATCCCAGCACCGGTATCTGCCTCCCGGACGTCGAGCAGGAGCTCGCGTTGCCGCTGGAGAACCGGGCGGTCGATCCCGCCACGATCGATGCCCGGATCGACCGGATGCTGTCCTGTGTCAGAGCACAGGACCTGCGGACCCGCAGGACCGTCGAGCTGTCCGGCGGCGAGGCCCAGCGGCTGGCCCTGGCGGCCAGCCTGGTCGCGGAGCCGGACATCCTGCTGCTGGACGAACCCACCTCGATGCTGGATGCCACCGGGGTCGTGGACGTCCGCACGGCTCTGGCCGACGCGATACACCGCTACCAACCTGCCGTGGTGATAGTCGAACACCGGCTCGACCAGTACGCGGGACCCCTCGGCGTCAGCGCGTTGCCGGCGCGTTCCGTGGTGCTGGACCAGCGCGGTCGGCTCGTGGCCGACGGGTCGACCGACGAGGTGTTCCGCGCGCAGGCGCGCACCCTGCACCGGGCCGGGTGCTGGCTGCCCCTCGAGGCCGAACTGTTCGCCCTGACAGGCGTTCCGGATGGCATCGATGCCAAGCCCAACCGTGCGTTCCTGGGCGGTCTCGCGACCTCCGTCGCTCCGGGCGTATCTGGACGTCGGCGGGCCCGACCGGCGGCGCCCGTCCTTTCGGCCAGAAACTTGACAGTGTCCCGTCCAGACACGAGCGTCTTGTTGGCTGGCGTCAACCTGGACTTGCACCCGGGCGAGATCGTGGCAGTCCTCGGCCCGAACGGCGTCGGCAAGTCCACGCTCCTTCGCACTCTCGCCGGGCTGGCGCCCGTGGCCGCCGGTGCGCTCACGGGACCTCGACCCGGCATGGTGTTCCAGAACGCCGAGCACCAGTTCCTGGCCCACACCGTGACCGGCGACATCGGGCACGGCCTCGACGACGACGTACGCGAGGCCGTCGTGGCGCGGCAGCTACGTTCGCATCGACTCGAGCACGTGGCCGGGCAGAACCCGTTCCGCCTGTCCGGTGGCGAAAAGCGGCGGCTCAGTATTGCCGCGATGCTGGTCCATGAACGCCCGGTCCTGCTGCTCGACGAGCCGACCCTCGGACTGGACCGTCGCGACTCCCTCACTACCACAGCGACGCTGCGCGAGGTCGCGGCCGCCGGCTGCGCCATCGTCTTCTCCACCCACGAACTCCGGCTTGTTGCCACCCTTGCCGACCGTGCGGTTGTCCTGGCCGACGGCGTCGTACTCGCAGACGGGCCGGTGTTCGATGTCCTGCGCCGGCCGGACGTCCTGCGCAGTGCCCGGCTCGATCTCCCGCCCCTGCTGGACTGGCTGCTACGACGGTTCGACTCCCCGACCGCGATCAGGAATGTCCTGCTGGGCGTGGATCGGTGAGAAATGCGGACGCGGTACGGCCCGCGGCGACATCGGCTGCGTCCTGGCTCGGCCGGCGCAACCCGACGATCAAGCTGACCCTGCTGTTCGTCGTGTCGCTGGTCATGCTCTTCGTCTTCGACCCGGTGACGCCGACCATCCTCTACCTCGTGGCGCTGGCGGCGGTGGCTGTCTCGACCCGCCTGTCCGCGAGGACGCTGATGCTGGCGCATCTCCCGTTCATCGGATTCGCAGTCGGCCTCTTCTGCGTGAACGCGCTCAGCAGGCCCGGCGAGATCATCTGGGACGGCTGGCTCCTTCGGATCACGACCGAAGGAGTGACCATGGGCGCGGCCTTGGCGATGCGTACGCTCGTCATCGGGATCCTGTCCATCGCGTTCGTCGCCTCGACCGATCCGGTGGCCCTGATGACCAGCCTGCAACACAACGCCCGGCTCAGCCCACGGGTGACCTACGCGGTCCTCGCCGGCTACCGCATGCTGCAGGAGATGCCCGCCGAGTGGCACACGATCCGCCAGGCGCAGGCCGTGCGAGCCGGGCGCGGCGGATCCACCCTTCCGCGCGGAGCCCGTGCACTGACTCGGGCGGCGTTCACTCTCCTGGTCGTCTCGGTACGCAAGGGCGAACGGATCTCCCAGGCGCTCGAGTCCCGTGGTCTAGGGCTGAGCCCTCGGAGTACGTGGCGGCCGGTGTCGGTGCGGAAGACCGACTGGTTCCTGACCGCGGGTGTACTCACCGTACTCGCCGGTGTGGTGGTGCTCGTGCCGTCCTCGGCCGCTCTCCAGGGCTGGTGGTGATCCTCAAGCAAGGCGCCTGGCTGCCCTTCCTCAGGCGGGCATCTATGGGCCGTGGAGGAACCACCGGATCGCGTCAGCGACGAGGCCGTCGGCGTGGTCGGGCAACGATGCCGGCCGTGAGGAGTGCGGCGATGCCCAGCATCGTGGCGAAGTGGAGGAGGCCGATGCGTTCAACCACTCCAGCCTCCCGACCCGCGACGAAGGGCGCCCTCTGAACGCCGCAGAGGTACATTTCCCAAGCCGATCGTCCACCATGGTCGACGATGGTCCGGGAGGGTGGCGCCCCCGCAAAAGGGGAATCTTGTCAATACCTCTGACAATGAAGGACGGTCCCTGCCAGCCAACAGAGGCACCCAATGCAACGGTCAGGTCAGTATCGTCGCAGGTCAGCAGCCTGTTGAACTTGGCCGTCACCTTTGGATGTGATAGCAGTCGTTCACTGGACTGAGCCCGCAGGTCTGCGAGTTGCTCGCACCCGCGACCACCGTGACGGGGCGTCGTGACTTCACGGTTTAGGTCTACTGCCCGGATTGGATGGCGTCGAACACTGCAGACTCTCAACCGTTCCGCGATGACAGGCACAGGAGGCCGCTGTGGAGCCGTCCGGCGAGATCGCGCCGGTGATGTCGGCGTCGTCCGAAGCTGGAGCGCTGACTCTGCCCAGAAGGGTGTGCCGCTCGCCGTCGCTGTTGACGATGACGCGCCGGCAGCGATACCGGGCGTCGCTTTCGATTGCCAGCCAGCCGGTCGGTCCGGCAGCCACGACCTCGAAGACTCCACGGGTCGGCGCACCAGACGGAGCATCACCGCTCCACCACGGGGGAAGATCATGCTCTGGAATCTGGACAGGTCCGAGCGGAACCAGCGGGAGCACGTGGCGGTCAACCTCGCCACCTTGCGGACCGTGCGACTGTTCCGCGCGCTCTGCGGCGTCGCCATCGTCGCCGCCGTCATGGCGCTGGCGGTGCTAGTGGGATGCGCACCAATTGAGGGCGAGCCGACCGGCGCCCGAGAGGCCGGCAGTGCACGCCCGGCAGGCGACACCACGACCACACTGCCCGGGCCGGCCAAGGCGCTGGCGTGGGGTGAGTCCTACTCCTACGACGATGGGCTCACCATCACCGTCGGCAGGCCCGAGGCGATGGCCGACGCTGGCGAGGGCGTGAGCTGGTCCGACTACCTCCAGTACTCGCCGGAGATCGACATAGCCAAGGTCATGCCGGTCCGGATCGAACTGACGGTCACCAACGACGGCACCACGACGGTCGACCCGGCCGTCGCGGGGCTGAACCTGCTGGCCGCCGATGCCCAAGTCGACGCCGGTTGCGTCGACGCCGACTGCGGCATCAGCCTGACCAACCTCGCCCCCGGGCGCAGCGTCAGCGCCGACTGGATGTGGTGGGTGCCGCGGGCCGACGCCGACGACCTCACCGTCGAGGTGACCGGCGGTCTGTCCTACGACCAGGCGCTCTGGATGGGCTCGGCGCTGACCGAGTAGGAGTTGCGTCTGCGCCGGCCAGCCGATCGGCTGCCGGCGCACTGGGCGGAGCATCTCGCTCCACCGCGTACACCGGGGGTTGCCATGTTGCTCTCCACCAAGATGGTCGTGGCCGGGATCGCCTGCGCCATGGCCTTGACCGCGACCACCGGCGTCGCGGTCATCATGCTGGACCCGATTCCGGCCATCCTGCCCGGCCTGAGCGGCGGTGGCGCCACGGCCAGGCCGGCGGTGGCGACGCCTGAGCCCACCGGGCCGCCGGCGCTGATGTGGGGACAGCCGCAGGTCTACGACAACGGGGTCACACTCATCGTCAGCCGGCCCCGAC
>JBOHED010000273.1:0-4992 GCA_050700915.1 Actinopolymorphaceae bacterium
TGCTCGAACGCTGCCACCATCAGCTGGTCGAGAACATGGGACGCGCAGGCGACCTCGGCCCCTGGCCACATCTGGCGGAGGGGAACGGAAGCGCCGGCCGTTTCCTCTACGTCTGGGTCTTCCTCGCCACGCTTCCGGCGGTCCGTCGGTACCACTCTGCGCAGGGGATACCCGACGAGGCGTCGTGGGAGATCCTGGCGGCGCTCGGGGCGCAGCTGGACAACCATCGTGCTCTTCACGGCAGGGGAGGACTGCGCACGCAGGACTGGATGACCGTGCACTTCCGCGGTCTGATCTACGCACTCGGCCGGCTCTACTTCGAACGGATCCCGATCTGGTTCGTCGCCGGCGCCCCGGCTGCGCATAAGGCGACGCGCCCGCCCCGGCAGGGCGACCTGTCCCTCGGCGTACACATTCCGGAAGGACGGCTCACACCGGAGTCCTGCGACGCCTCCTTCGCCCGGGCGCGGGCGTTCTTCCCCACGCACTTTCCTGACGAGGACTACCGGTACGCCACGTGCGTCTCGTGGGTGCTGGACCCCCAGCTGGAGGAGTACCTGTCTCCGGCGACCAACATCGTCCGGTTCCAGAAGCGCTTCACCCTGCTCCCGGCGGGAGAGGGGAGTGACAACGCGACAGTCGTCCAGTTCGTGTTCCGGCGCCCGTTGGCCGACCTCGACGACCTTCCACAGGAGACCACCTTGCAGCGAGCGATCGTCGAACACATTCGAGCGGGCCGCCACTGGAGGTTCCGCACCGGCTGGCTTGTGCTGTGAGCCGGATGCGGATGTTCGAAAGAGCGAACCGCTGCTAGCATGCCACCGTATCTCGAAGTCATTTCCGATATATCAGATGGTGTACTCGGTGGACGCATGGACGATGGCTCGAACGCACCGGTCCGCATGGCGCTCGTCGGCCTCGGCGCCATCGGCCTCGCCGCACATCTGCCGGCGCTGCTGCGCTCTGATGCGGCCCAGCTGGTGGGTCTGGTCGATCCCAGGTCTGAGCGACGAGCGCTCGCGAGGAAGGCGACGGGATCCGACGTTCCGGCGTACGCCCACATCGACGACCTCGGCGGTCCTGCCGACGTAGCCGGAATCGTGCTCGCCACGCCGCCCTGGGTCACGACCGACCTTGCCGCCAGGTTCCTGAGCGCCGGGCACGACGTGCTGGCGGAGAAGCCGGTGGCCACCTCTGTCGCTGCGGCCCGCGGGCTCGCCGACCTCCCGCCCACCGAGCTGGCGCGCCTGCAGATGGGCCTGACCTATCGTCACGACCCGGCCCTCGCCAGGGTGCGGGACTGGATCCGCAGTGGCCCGCTCGACGGACCTCTGCTGATCCGGGCACACATCTACGACGAACGCCTGGACCCGACCGACCCCTCGCACGCCGACCGGATCCGCGAGACCCTCGCCCACGGCTCGCCGGTCTTCCACGAGGGCGCGCACGTCTTCGACTGGCTGGCGTACCTCCTGGACCTTCCGCCGGAGCGGGTCGCGGACGCCTGGGCCGTACGCACCGACCCCGCCCTCCCTGCGCCCAACCTGACCGGTGCCCGGCTCGCCTATCCCGGCGGAACCACCGCTCTGCTGGAGTTCGGCTGGCTCACCGACGGGTTGCCCCGCTGTGAGCTGAGCATCCTTGGCCAGCGCGCCCACGCCGAGCTCGACGGCCACACCTTCCGACTGCGGCTGACGACGGCTACCGGCGTCGAGGTCGTCGACGATCCCGTCGACCGGACCACGCGGTGTTTCGACCGCCAGCTGGCGGCGTTCGTCGACCTGGTGAGCGGACGCGCGGACCAGGCTGTGCCAGGCTTCGCGGAAGGGATCGCCAGCCTCGAACTCGCCGAGCTGGTCGCCCTGCAGGCAGCAACCCTGCCACGTGGGCCGAGGGAGAAGCCATGATCGACTTCCATACGCACACGCCGGCCTGGAAGAGTGCGACCTGGCTGGCCGGTGCGGCGTTCGGCGCTGACGAGTTCGTCCGCTTCATGGACTCGGCCGGCATCGACGCCGCCGTGGTGCTGAGCCATGACGGCCTCTTCGACCCCACGCCGGAGGCGAACGACGACGTGGCGGAATTCGTCGCCGAGTGCCCCCGCCGGATGGTGGCGTTCGGCACAGTCAGCCCGCGCCAGCGTACGGCGGTGGCCGAGGTCGAGCGCTGCTTCGCGGACCTGGGGATGGCCGGGCTGAAGCTCCACCCGTGGCTGCAGGGGTTCTCGATGCACGAACGCAGCCTCGACCCGATCTGCGAGGTGGTGATCGCTGCAGGCGGCGTGCTGCTCTGCCACGACGGCACCCCGCCGTACTCCACCCCGTTGCAGATCGCCGCGCTCGCGCGACGGCATCCACGACTGCCGGTGGTCCTCGGCCACGGAGGCCTGCACGACTGCTGGCGGGAGGCGCTCGCCGCGACGCTGGAGACACCGAACCTCTACCTGTGCCTGTGTGGAACGCCGCCCTACGCCGCGCGCACGATCCTCGCGCAGGCGCCGCCGGGAAAGGTGTTGTTCGGTACGGATGCCGGGCTGTCGGACAAGGCGAGCCAGGACTACGCAGTGGCGCGGGTCCGCGAGATCGACGGTTGGGGAGTCACGCCGGACCAGCGGCGGGCGATGCTCGTCGACGCGCCTCAGGCGCTCCTGGGCGAGCGAATCCGCCCCCGAAAGGTAGCGACATGAGCGACCCGACCACGACGGCGGACGTCGTCGACGGCGAGGCGAGCCCGACACCGGTCGATGCCACGATCGCTGCCCTCCACACCGCACTGGTGAGCCTTCCGGCCCACCCGGACCTCGTCGTCCGTGGCGCCAAGGGCAGCCATGCCCGCTCCGACTTCTGCGTCGTCCGGGTGGTGACGAGCGAAGGGGTCGAGGGGTTCGGCGAGGTGAGTGCCACGCCGCTGTGGAGCGGTGAGGACGGGTCCTCGGCCCGCCACTTCATCGAGACGATGCTCGCGCCGGCCCTTGTCAACCAGCCCTTGACACCGGTCGCGGCGTTGGAGGGCGTGATGGACGACCGGCTGGCGGCCAACCCGTTCACGAAGGCGGGCGTCGCCACCGCCCTCTGGGATGCGTACGCCCGGACCCTCGGCGTCCCGCTCGCGGTCGCGCTCGGCGGGCCGCTGCGGACCGAGATCCCGATCAAGCTCTCACTGTCCGGCGACGGCTCGCGGCTGGAGCAGGTGCACGCCGCGGCCGTCAAGGCGGGCTTTACGGCGTTCAAGGTCAAGGTCGGTCTCGGTGTCCCAGGCGACCTCGCGCGGGTGGCGCTCGCTCGGGACCTGGTGGGCGAGCAGGGCTTCCTGGGCGTGGATGCCAACGGGGGTTGGCGTCGTGGTGAGGCGCGGGCGGCTGTTGAGGCGCTCCGGGCGTACGAGATCGCGTTCGTCGAGCAGCCGGTCGAGAGGTCCGATCTCGAGGGGATGGCGGCACTTCGCGACCTCGGATTTCCCATTGTCGCCGACGAGTCGGTCTTCGACCTGTCAGATCTCCGCAAGCTCATCCATGCCGATGCCGCCGACGTGGTGAGTGTCTATGTCGGCAAGGCCGGCGGGCCCGGTCGTGCGCTCGACATCGGCCGCGTGGCCCATGCGTTCGGGCTCCAGAGCCTGCTCGGGTCCAACGGCGAGCTCGGACTCGGCGCCGCCGCGCAGGCCCAGGTCGCGGCGGCGATGCCCGGGCTGACCACGGCGTTCCCGTCAGACATCATCGGCGCGCACTACTACGCCGAGGACATCCTGGCCGAGCCGCTGCCGAGCGACGGACGGACCGTACGGCTTCCAGCGGGTCCCGGTCTCGGCGTCCGGCTGCGCAACGACGTGCTGGCCCTGCTGCGCTGAGCCGCTTTAGCCGGCCCGGCAGAGGCCCAACAGAACCCGACAGCCAACAGCAGAAGGGATGTGGTGGCCGGTGATCGTCGACGTCCACAACCACACGCCGACCCACTCTGGACAGGTGCCGACGGACGAGCGGCTCGTCTTCGAGGGCTGGCGCTCGGACCGGCCGGTGGTGACGACGAACTCCTGGGCCGACTTCGATCGGCAGCAGGCTGCGGCCGACATCTCCATCGTGTTCAACATCGCGGTCGACGATCCCTTGCACGCCACGGGTCTGCCCTACCCACCGGAACGTACGAACGACGCCACCGCCGAGTTCGTCGCCGCAGCGCCGCACCGGCGGATCGGCTTCATGTCGGTCAACCCCTGCGCACCCGACGTGTTCGAGGAGGTCGACCGCTGCCGCGCCCTCAACCTGGTGGGTGTCAAGCTCGGTCCCAACTACCAGAACTTCGACCCGCTGTGCGACGAGGCGCTGCGTTTCTACACCTCCTGCGAACGGTCCGGGCTGCCGATCCTGTTCCATCAGGGGACCTCGCCGATCCGCGAAGCCCCGTTGCGCTACACCCATCCCCTGGTGATGGACGACATCGCACTGCGGTTTCCGGAGTTGCGGGTGGTGATGGCGCACATGGGCCATCCGTTCGTCCGGGAGACGGTCGCAGTGATCCGCAAGCATCCGCACGTCTACGCCGACGTGTCGTCTGTCTATCTGCGGCGGTGGTTGGCGTGGGAGGCACTGACGTTCGCGACCGAGTGGGGGGTGCCGCACAAGCTGTTGTTCGGCTCGGACTATCCGATCTCCACTTCGAGCGAGGCGATGGCGGGACTCCGCAGCGTCAACGACATCGTGGAGGGGACGAAACTTCCGCGCGTACCGGCGGAGTCGATCGAACGGATCATCCACGCCGATGCCCTTTCCGCACTCGGACTGGGGCAGCCGGGACAGGCGGCAACGCCGTGATCATCGACGCGCATGTCCGGCTCGGTGTCGGCCGCGAGGTCGCTCTCGGTGTCGACGACCTTCTCGCCACCATGACCGAACTCGGTATCGACCGCGCGCTCGTCGCTCCTGCCGAGCGCAGCACCGCGTATGCGAACCGGGAGGGCAACGAGGCGGTCTGTCAAGCCGCCCTTGCCTCGGACGGA
>JBOHED010000274.1:0-6373 GCA_050700915.1 Actinopolymorphaceae bacterium
GCGGTGTAGGTCCGCAGGATCGTCGGAATCCGCACCTTCACACTCATGCAAGTCCCGCCTTCGTGAATGCGTCGTACGTCGGACGGATCGTCGCCTTCGGGCCGACCTTGCCCGCGATGGCGTCGAGAGTCTTGAGGCCGTCGCCGGAGTTGATGATCACGGTCTCGGCGTCGGGGTCGAGCTGGCCGGTGTCGATCAGCTTCTTCAGGGTCGCGACGGTGACGCCGCCGGCGGTCTCACCGAAGATCCCTTCCGTACGGGCGAGGAGCTCGATGCCCTCGACCACCTC
The DNA here is from genome assembly GCA_050700915.1 of Actinopolymorphaceae bacterium. Taxonomy (GTDB): domain Bacteria; phylum Actinomycetota; class Actinomycetes; order Propionibacteriales; family Actinopolymorphaceae; genus Thermasporomyces. Next base: position 290 of record JBOHED010000274.1, read on the forward strand.
GTCGTCGCCGACGTCGTCGACCACGCCACCCGTCCGACGGCAGACGTCGAGCACGTACGGACCGTCGGCAGGGTTGCCGATCGCGAGCGACTTGGCGATGGTGTCCGGGCGTACCGGCGCCACCACGTCATGCCCGGCCTTGAACGCCGCCGACACGGGCGCACATCCGGTCGCCTGCGCGCCGAAGATCTTGTACGGAGCATCCTCGACCAGCCCGAGGTCGACGAACTCCCGTAGCCCCTTGTCGATCTTCACCAACTGCGCACCGGACGCGATCGGGACGACGACCTGCTGGGGCAGCTGCCAACCGAGCTGTTCGGCGATCTCGAAGCCCAGCGTCTTGGAACCCTCGGCGTAATAGGGCCGGACGTTGACGTTGACGAACGCCCAACTCTCTTCCTCACCGGCGATCTCGCTGGCGAGCCGGTTCACGTCGTCGTACGTACCTTCGACGGCGACCAGGGTGCCGCCGTAGACCGCGGTGGTGAGGATCTTCTGTTGCTCGAGGTTGTGCGGGACCATCACGACGCTGCGGATGCCCGCACGGGCGGCGGCCGCCGCGACGGCGTTGGCGAGGTTGCCGGTCGACGGACAGGCGAGGACCTGGAAACCCAGTTCCCTGGCCGCCGTGAGGGCGACCGCCACCACCCGATCCTTGAACGAATGGGTCGGGTTGGCCGCGTCGTTCTTGATCCACAGTGTGCGTACGCCAAGCTCGGCACCCAGCCGGTCGGCACGGACGAGCGGGGTGAGGCCGGGTTCGGTGTTGGGGAAGGACGCCACGTCGGTGGGCACCGGCAGCAGGGGTTGGTAGCGCCAGATGTTGGCCGGGCCGGCGGTGATGTCGTCGCGGGTGAGCTGGGGGTAGTCGTAGCCGACCTCGAGGGGGCCGAAGCACTCGGTACACGCGTAGTGGGCGCCGAGCGGGGTGGTCGCACCGCACTCGCGACATCGCAGCTCGGTCGCGTTGCCGAACGCACCAGGGCGGAGAGTGTGCGAGGCGCCCGTCGGGTTGGTCGCGGCGTAGGTGGTCGTCATGAGAGGCATTCCTTCCTCATCTTCCTCAAGCGTCCGACCCGGCGCCCAGGGATCTCCTGGTCGGGTCGTCGTGAGCCGGACTTGGCACCGTGTCCGCCGCGGGGCCTCTGATGCACGCGAGACGCACGCGTCGGCGGTCGGCCGGTTGCCGGGGCTTCATCGGGCCGGTCCCTCTGCCCCTCTGGATGAGATTCCTTGTTGAGTTGTTGTCGGCGAGCGTAACTGACCGGTCTCCGAGATCGTCCGGCAGGTCCACTATTCGAGACGGATGTCCACCATCGGGACGGCCGGGGTCATTCTACGCGTGCGCCGAGCGCTGCAGAGGGCGACCCGCGGCCCGCGTAACAGGCTGACGCGGCGAACCGAGCGCGGTCGGCGCAGCGAACCGAGCGCGGCTGGCGCGGCGAAGTTGTCAGAGGTTTCTCGCCATCTATGACGAGAAACCTCTGACCACTCGACCGGGCTACTGGCGACCCCCACTACTCGCAGAGCGCGGCGGCCGCGACCTGCTCGGCGGTCGGGTCGAGCGTCCCGTCGTCCTTCACGATCCAGGCGTTGGCGCCGACGGCGGCCTGGCGGGAGCCGTCCGGCGTACTGCACACCGCGCTGTAGTAGCCGAACACCTGGCCGTTGTGGCCCCACGCGACCCCGCCGGGCACGCACGGCACCCGCACCCGGTAGAGGCCGAGCCCGTAGCCGAACTCCCCGGTGTCCCGCATCTCGTCGAACAGCTCCTTCGGCAGCAGCTTCCCGGAGAACAACGCCCGCAGGAAGGTCAGCTCGTCCCGGGTCGTGGAGACCACGCCACCGGCGGTGCGGAGCCAGCTCATGGAGTACGTCGTCGTGTCGTACAACGGCTTCTCCGGCCCGTCCTGCAGGTACCCACGCAGGTGCCGACCGGCGATGACCGGGTTGGCCACCGGGTAGGACGTGCCGTTCATGCCGAGGGGGTGGAAGATGCGGCGCGCGAACTCGACACCCATCGGGCGGTCCGTGACCTCCTCGACCAGCATGCCCGCGAGAACGTAGTTGGTGTTGGAGTACTCGTGGGCGGTGCCGGGAGTCGGCCGCGGGTCAGGGTTGGTGAGCGCGATCTCCAATAGGTCGGTGGAGGTGAAGTAGTGGAACCGGTTGCGCTCGTAGGACCACGGTGGGGACGCGAGCATGGTGTTCGTGTGGAACCCACTGGTGTGTTGCAGCAGCTGGCGTACGGTGATCCGTTTGTCGAGGCCGAGGTCGGGCAGCCATCCGACCACCCGGTCGTCGAGGCCCAGCTTTCCTTCGGCGACGAGCTGGAGCACGACGACGGCGGTCATCGTCTTGGTGTTGCTGCCGATGCGGTAGCGGTCGTCGGGGTGGGCGGGTCGGTGGGTACGCCGGTCGGCGACGCCGCGCGCGATGGCGGTCGTCTCGCCGTCAGCGCCGGTGGTGGCGAGGGCGGCGCCGGGCGATCCGGCCTCGATCACCTTGTCCGCAAGGCGTTCCAGCCGGGCGGCCTCCGTCGCCTCCGTCGCCGCCTCCGCCAGCGCCGCGGACTCTTGTGCCGCGGCAGGCTGTACTGCGGCGGCCGTGCGCTTGGCGTTTGCCCGGGCTGACGTCGGCTCGACGTACGACGCTCCGGCGACGACCAGCATCGGCGCGACAATCGCGGCGACCATCCCGCGGATGGACAGGATTTCGGACAGCATGGATCAAACCTCCAAGCACACAAGGCTGATGGTGAGTGGTGAACCGGTACCAGACGGTGCAGGCGGCGACCACCGATCCAGTGGTCGCTCACTCCCGCGCGGCGATTAGTGTCGCCGGTTGAGCACCAGAAGCGAAACGGCGTAGGTCACACCGGCGACAAGGGCAAGGAACGCCCACGGGTCACCGTCGCCGCCACGGGCGATGTCGACGATCGCGGCGCCCACGATCACGAACGCGAGAATGTTCAACGTATAAAGGGCTGCGCGTTGATGGATCTGCACGTTACGTTCCTCGTGCGTGTCGTCTCCCAGGAGAGCGACCGTGTCGCTGACCCGGGCGCCGAGCACCACGAAGAGGACGAACGCAGCCATGATCGCGAGCATCGCCAGACCCAGCCACAGCCGGTCACTCACGATCGCCGCGACACCCATCGCCAGCCCCAGGACGAGACCCGCGACCATGGCGGGCTTCGAGATCCGCCGGCGGTTACGGCTGCTCGTCGTCGACATGAAACACCTCCTCGACCGTACGCCCGAAGAACCGGGCGAGCCGGATCGCCAAGGGCAGAGACGGACTGTAGCGACCGGTCTCGATCGCGTTGACCGTCTGCCTGGACACCTCGAGCACCTCGCCGAGCTCCCCCTGGGAGAGCCCTTTGGCGACTCGAAGCGCCTTGACGTCGTTCCGCACGCTGTCAAGCATGCTTTACATGACCAGCGGTGTCAAGCACGCTTTACATACCCTCCTCTCGATCGCTGCCCCGCGGCGGGCGCACTGCTCCCGCGTCCAGCACACTCCGCGCACGAGCCGAGTCGCCGACTTTCATGATCATGCACGACAAGATGCCCAGAAACGGGCCGCACGGTGGGCATCTTCTCCCGCATGATCATGGAACCGGGCGCCCGCGTCGCTCATGAACATGATCACGGGAGGCCGGGGGCGGACACGGGGACGGATGCCACGACGGACACCGGCCGCGCGCGAGACGATCGACCCGTGGAGAAGGATGCCGACGCCGTGCCCGGCGCAGAGCCCGACGCGAAGCCCGATTCCGGCCCCCGGCGCGCGCGGGAAGCCCTGGTCGCGCTCGCCAACGTCGTCAACCTCAGCACACCGCTCGGTCTCGCTGTCGCCGTCGCCGGCCGCGCCCGGCTGTCGCGAGGACCGCGCGGCCTGCTGCTCGGCACGTCGTACCGGCTGAGCGTCCCGCCGGCGGTCGCCTTCACGGTCGGTGGCGTGATTCTCACCAGGCTCAGCAGGGACGACCTCCTCGCCCGTCCACGGCTGGTGGCGCACGAGGAACGCCACACCTGGCAGTACGCCGGCTGCCTGGGCCTGCCGATGCTGCCGCTGTACCTCCTCGCCTGCGGCTGGTCGTGGCTGCGGTGTCGCGACTTCACGTCGGCCAACGTGTTCGAACGCATGGCCGGACTCGCCGACGGCGGCTACCCAGACCGGCGACAGCCCCGGCCTCCGACAGTCCTCTAGGCTCTGGTCGCATGGCGGGCGAAGGAAACACGAGCGTGCTGCTCGCCTCCAACCGGGGGCCGGTGTCGTTCATCCGCGCCGACGACGGCTCACTCACCGCTCGCGGCGGGGCGGGCGGGTTGGTCTCGGCACTCGCGGCGGTCCCTTCCGACGCCGACGCCGTGTGGGTGTGCGCGGCGCTGTCCGACGCCGATCGGGCGGCGGCGAACGCGGCTCCCCGCGGTCGGCTCGACCTTGCCGGCCACGACACCGGAACGATCCCGGTCCGGCTGCTCGACATCGAACCCGACACGTTCACCCAGGCCTACAACGGCATCGCCAACTCCACCCTGTGGTTCGTCCACCACATGCTCTTCGACATCGCCAACCAGCCGGTCTTCGACGCCGGCTTCCGGCGGGAGTGGGCTGCCTACCGTGCCTACAACGCGGCGTTCGCCCACGCCCTGGCCGAGGAGGCGGGACAGGGCACCCGCGTTCTCGTTCAGGACTACCACCTGAGCCTCGCGCCCGGCCTGTTGCGCGACCTCCGTCCCGACCTCGCGATCGGCCACTTCTCCCACACGCCCTGGGCGCCGCCGGACTACTTCCGGTTGCTCCCGGACGACGTCGCCGTCAGCCTGTTGACCGGCCTGCTCGCCGCCGACTACACGAGCTTTCTCACGACCCGTTGGGCGCAGGCGTTCATGTCCTGTTGCGAGGTCGTGCTGGACGCGACCGTCGACCGGGAACGCCGAGTGGTGGACTACGCGGGGCACCAGACGAAGGTCGGCGTGAACCCACTGGGGGTCGACACCGCGGGCTTCCGGGCCCGCGCGGACCAACCGGACGTACGAAGCCGGATGGCGGACCTGCGCGCGCTGGTCGGCGGGCGGAAGTTGCTGGTCCGCGTCGACCGGACCGAGCTGAGCAAGAACATCGTCCGCGGACTACTGGCCTACCGCGACCTGCTCCGCCGGCACCCGGAATGGCAGGGCCGGGTGGTCCACGTCGCACTCGCCTATCCGAGTCGGCATGATCTCGACAAATACCGGGAATACTCCGCCGCCGTCCAACGCGTCGGTAAAGAGATCATCGACGAGTTCGGAAGTCCCGACTGGGATCCGCTCATCCTTTCCGTCGACGACGATTACGCCCGCTCGCTCGCGGCCTATCGAATGGCTCACGTCGCCCTTGTGAATCCGCTTCGCGACGGCATGAATCTCGTCGCGAAGGAAATACCCACGGTCTCCGACGAGGGCTGCGCCCTGGTGCTGTCCCGCGAGGCCGGCGCGGCATTCGAACTAGGTCAGGACTCCCTGCTCATCAACCCGTTCGACGTCGAGCAGACCGCCGACACGCTGCATGTCGCGCTTTCCATGAGCTCCGCCGAACGCCAGGAACGGAATTCCCGCCTGGCATTACATGCAGGCGCACATCCACCGCGTCGATGGCTGGCCGACCAGCTCAACGAACTCGCAGATATTGCTCGACACTAATTCGCCGCGCCTACATCACAAAACGGTGAAGTCGTCGATATCCTCGGACTCGTCACATTGAGCCTGGATACCATCACCGGGATCTATTGAGCATCCGTACGCAAAACGGGGGACCTGGATGCGAGTAATGGAGCGCACACGGGGGCAGCCGGAATCCCGTGCGGCGGCGTGGCCGGGAGTCTCGGTCGTCATCGCCATCCGCCCGGGCGAACGCCATCTGCAGGCCACTGTCCGACAGGTGCTGCACCAGGACTACCCCGGCCCTATAGAACTCGTCGTCGTCCTCAGCCCGGCACGCGACCGGACCGAACGGATCGCCCTCACGATCACCGCCTCCGACCCGCGGGTACGGCTCGTCGAGGCGGCTGCCGACAGCCAGTCCGGAGAGCTCAGC
>JBOHED010000275.1:0-7437 GCA_050700915.1 Actinopolymorphaceae bacterium
GTGTGCGGCCGGCCCGTCTCGGCCGGCTTCGGCCCGACGAGCCAGCGCCAGAAGCCTGCCGCGGTCCTCCGATCGAGGACGTACGACGCGGATCCGCCGTCACCGCCTGCCCGCGTTTTCCGGGCGAGACCGTCTGGCGCGGAGGCGAATGCCTTGTGGCCCCGCTTCTGGCGTACGGACAAAGGAATCCGGCGCCCGGTCGCGTCGGCGTAGCCGGCCGCGATGAGGCCGGCGGCGTCGAAGAGTCGGCGGTCGACCCGTCCCGACGCGAGCAGTGGTGCCGCGTCGGCGGGAACAACCTCGATGGCATTGCCGTGGTAGCGGATGTTGAACGCCTTCGTGGTCCGGCCGGGCGCCGGGACGGGCACCGCGGTTCGCACGCCGTTCGGCCTCGTGGTCACCCGGACCTGGTCGCCGGTGACCAGGGTGACTGTCGAGACGTGCGGCCGGCGACCGGTCGACGCCGTGTCGCCGATCGCGACCCCACGGCTCCTTGGGACAGCGGTCACCGGGGAAGCGGCGGCGGCCGCTCCGGCTGGCGTCTGTTGCACGCTGGCCTCGGACGCCGCAGCCTCAGCGATGGGAGCCTTCGGTGCGGACGCCGCACTCGACAGGCTGGTAACGGTGAGCGCTCCCGCCAGGACGGCGAGCAGGCTCCGGTGAAGACGCATCGAGTTCCCCCATGGACTGCGCTGGGCGGCTTCCATTCGAAGCTGCACCCTTTGTCGGCATGACGCTACAGAGAGCTATGAGGTTGCGTGGGAGTTTGCTCCTTTCTGCCTCTTTTCGTTCGGCTCTCGTCGTCGATACTCTCGGCGGCCATGGCCGAAGCCCTGCCCGCGCGCGTACGCCTGGTCATCGTCGAGGACGGCCGCGTCGCCCTGATCCGCCGGCAGCGCGCCGGACACACCTATTACGTACTCCCCGGCGGAGGTGTCGAACCCGGCGAAACCTTTGTGGAGGCGGGCAAGCGGGAGGCCATGGAGGAGCTGGGCGTCGACGTCGAGTGCGACGATTTCCTCGCCGAAGAACGACGGAACGGGCAACGGTTCCTCTTCTACAAGGCGTACATCACCGGCGGCGAGTTCGGCACCGGAACCTGGCCGGACTTCGCGGCTCTGCCACCCGCCGAGCGCGCCGCCCGGGGCAGCTACGAAGCGTTGTGGCTCGGAGTCGACGAGCTCGACGGCCTCGACATCGCGGCTCCGTTGGCCGCGCTGCTCGACCTGCTCACCTGATGGGCACCCGACTCGCCTGACGGGCACCCGGGAGCACCTGGGGTCCGGTGATCTCGCTCCCGATAGTGTGATCGGTCGTGCGTCTCGTCATCTGTTCGTGCCAGGTCGACTACGCCGGCCGACTGACCGCCCACCTCCCGCGCGCGATCCGACTCATCCTCATCAAGGCCGACGGTTCGGTGTCGATCCACAACGACGACCGCGCCTACAAGCCGCTGAACTGGATGAGCCCTCCGTGCACGCTCCACGAGCAGCCCGGTGCGGACGGCGAACCGGACCGTTGGACCGTCACCGGCAAGGACGGCGGCCAACTCCTCATCACCATCGACGAAGTGCTGCACGACTCCCGGCACGACCTCGGCGTCGATCCCGGCCTGCAGAAGGACGGTGTGGAGGCCCACCTCCAGGAACTCCTCGCCGAACATCCCGGCAGCCTCGGCGACGGCTGGAGCCTGGTCCGCCGTGAGTACCCCACAGCGATCGGACCGGTCGACCTGCTGTGCCGCGACTCCGGCGGGGCCGCCGTCGCTGTCGAGGTGAAGCGGCGCGGAGAGATCGACGGAGTGGAACAGCTCACGCGGTATCTCGACCTGCTCAACCGCGATCCCCTGCTCGCGCCGGTGCGGGGAGTCTTCGCCGCGCAAGAGATCAAGCCGCAGGCGCGGGTCCTCGCGGGCGACCGCGGAATCGACTGCGTGACCGTCGACTACGACGCGCTCCGTGGCCTCGACGACCCGTCCATGCGGCTGTTCTGACCCGCCTCCGCCGTCGAGTAGTCGAGGACTGGTCGAGGAGACGAGGAGTCAACGGCGCCCGACCTGGCGGAAGGGCCCCCTCATCCAATGCGCACCTCGATGAGGGACCCCTGCGCCCATAGGCTCGTAGCAGGGGTCCCCTCATCCAACCGGCGTTCGGTGAAGGGGTCCCCTCATCCAACCGGCGTTCGGTGCAGGGGTCCCCTCATCCAATGCGCGTTTGCAGCAGGGAGCCCCTTATCCAATAGGCGGTCGCTTCGAGGGTCCGGTCTCAGCGGATTCCGGTGCGGTAGTCCTTCGGAGGTACGCCGAACCTAGCCCGGAACACCCGGCTGAAGTGGAACGCGCTCACGAACCCCGACGCCGCGGCGATGCTCGCCACGGGCAGGTCCGTCCGTTCGAGCAGGCGCGCGGCGTGGCCGAGCCGGGCGTCGCGGACCGCCTGCATCGGCGTACGACCGGTCTGCTGCGAGAACAGATGGGCGAGCCGCGACGGCGACAGGGCCACGTGCTCGGCGAGCGACCCCACGGAGTGGGGTGCCGCGGGGTCGGCCACCACCAGGGCTTCGACCTGGCTGACCCGCGGGTCGACCCCGCCGGTGACCGGTCGAGCGAGGTCTCCGCCCCGGGCGGAGGCGGTCGCTGTGGTGGTCAGGACGAGTACCTCCTCGACGCGGCCGAGGACCAGCTCACGAGCCGGTGCGCCTGCCGCCACCGCCGGCGGGACGCTCCGCCGATCGGCGGTGCTCGCAGCAGGTGGCGGGCCGTGGCCGGACCAGCGGGCGTCGGCGTGCAGCCGCCGAAACGCGGCGTCGATCCGGTCCCGGACGAGGACCGGTACGCCTGGCACGCGGTAGACCTGCTCCCCCACCTCGTACGGCTTCAGCCAGGACAACCACGACGTGCGGGCCGGGTAGTGGACCCACCAGAACGACCACCGTCGCAGGCCCGGCGCCACCGCGTAGGAGTGCGCGACACCGGGGCCGAGTACCACGAGCTCGCCGCGTCCGGCGGAGACCTCCGCCCCGCCCTGGGCGAAGCGGCCCGCACCGTCCATGGTCCAGGCCAGCAACGAGCTCTCCGCGCCGCGAGCCCGATGGACCGCATAGTCCGGACCGACGTCGAAGCGCCCCGCGAGGACGAGTTCGGCCGGCGGTGCGGGCGTACCGTCAGGAGGCGTACCGCCGGGTTCCCCAGCAGGATCAGCCAGCCCAGCAGGACCAGCCAGCCCAGCAGGACCAGCCAGCCCAGCAGGACCAGCCAGCTCAGCAGGATCAGGCAAGTGCGCAGCGTCCACGGGCATCCCCTTATGACAGCGCACGCCGTAACGTCGAGTAGTCGTCACGAGAAGGTCCACCTAGGAGGTCGCGTGACATCCATCCAGGAGAGCGTATCGACGGCGATCCAACCGGGTGGGTCGACAACCCCGCCGGGCGTATCGACCCCGATCCCGCCGATCGTCCTGAGTGCCGAAGAGCGCGAGCGGTTCGCGACGGACGGGTTCGCCGTCATCAAGGGGCTGTTCACTCCCGCGGAGGTCGGCGTGATCCGTGACGAGTTCATGGCGATCCACGCCGCCGGACCTGTGCCCGGGCATTTCGAGCCGGTCACCTCCAGCGCCGACGGGCCGGTCGACGTCCTGCGGACCTATCCCCGCGTCATGCACCCGCACCAGTTCAACGCGCTGGCCCTGCGCTACCTCCTCGACTCGCGCGTACGCACGATCCTCGTCGAGCTCCTCGGTGAGGAGCCTCTCGCCGCGCAGAGCATGTTCTACTTCAAGCCGCCGGGCGCCCGGGGTCAGGCCCTTCACCAGGACAACTTCTACCTGCGGGTCGAGCCGGGCACCTGCGTCGCCGCGTGGTTGGCCTGTGACGTCATCGACCGCGCCAACGGTGGGCTGGAAGTCGTGCCTGGTACGCACCGGATGGACGTCTTCTGCCCCGAGGACGCGGACATGGACGTCTCTTTCACCCGGGAGTACGTCCCTCCACCGCCGGGGCTCACGCCCGTGCCCGTCGACATGGAACCGGGCGACATGCTCTTCTTCAACGGCAGCCTCGTCCATGGGTCCGGACCCAACTCCACAAGCGACCAGTTCAGGCGTTCGTTCATCTGCCACTACGTCGGGCTGGAGTCCTGCGACCGGATCTCACCGCACTACAAGATCCTCACCATGGACGGGGCGCCGGTCGGCATGCCCGAGAGCGTGGGCGGCGGTCCGTGCGGCACCGAGGACTTCACCTCCGGTCCGCACTGACAGGCACCGAGCACACCTGCCGCGGAGGGCCGCGCCACCCGTGACCGGTCGCTAGCGTGGGTTCTGTGATGTCGAGCAGGGCCGAAACCACTTCGCCCGCGGCACGGTCGCGGTACCGGGTGCTCGTGGTCGGTGCCGGGGTGATCGGACTGACCTGTGCGGTCCGGCTCGCCGAGGCCGGTTACGGCGTGGACGTCCTCGCCCGCGACCTCCCCCTCGAGACCACCTCGGCTGTCGCGGCCGCGCTGTGGTACCCCTACCGCGCGTTCCCGCTGGACCGGGTGACCGGGTGGGCCGCGACGTCGTACACCGAGTTCGCCCGGCTCGGCGACGCCGGCCCGGCCTCCGGCGTACGCATGCGCACCGGTCGGGAGCTCCTCCGTACCACCGGGGAGGCGCCATGGTGGGCTTCCGCCGTTCCTGACCTACGCAGGGTGAGCGCACCACCGGCCGGCTATGGGGGCGGCTGGGAGTTCGAGGCGCCGGTCATCGACATGGGCGCCTATCTGCCCTGGCTCGTCTCCCGCCTCGAGGCTCTCGGGGGCACCCTGACCCGGCACGCGCTCACCGACCTGCCCAACACAGCTCCGTTCGTCGTGCACTGTGCCGGCCTCGCTGCCCGCCGGCTGGCCGGTGACGACGAGGTGACTCCGGTACGCGGGCAGCTCTGCACGGTGGAGCAGGTGGGACTGTCCGAGTGGTGGATCGCCGAGAACACTCCGGCGCGACCGGTCTACGTCGTCCCGCGCCTGCACGACATCGTGGTCGGGGGCACGGCGGAACCCGGCGACTGGGAGACCCGGCCGCGCGAGGAGACTGCGCGGTCGATCCTCGCCGCCGCCGAACGACTGGTCCCCGACCTCGCCGGCGCCCGGGTGCTGCGGCACCGGGTCGGGCTCCGACCGGCGCGCCCGAGCGTACGGCTCGAGGCCGAGCAGACCGCTGACGGACGGGTCGCCGTGCACTGCTACGGGCACGGTGGCGCCGGGATCACCCTCTCGTGGGGATGCGCCGATGAGGTCGCGGCGTTGGTGGGTTGGTACGCCCGGGCCTGACGGTGGCGCCCTGGCCTGACGGTGGCGCCCGTCGGTCAGTGTGCCGCCGGCGGGCCGATGAGGCCGCCTGATCGACCCGGACGGTGCACCTGACGGATACGGTGAGCGGGACCACGGCCCGAGAAGGAGCCCAGCGTGGACGACGCCGAACGCCATCCCGCCACCCGGCCGCCCGCCGACCCGTCAGCACTCCGCGCTTCGGACGCCGAGCGCGACCGCGTGGTCGACCTGTTGAGCGAGCATGCCGCCGTCGGGCGCCTCACCCTTGCCGAGCTGGAGGAACGCGCCCAACGGGCTTACGACGCGAAGACCCACGGGGAACTCGAGGCACTCACCCGCGACCTGCCCGACCAGAATGCCGGCGGCAGACAGGCGCGGGAACGGCCACGGCGGCGCGCCACCCGTTGGTTCGTCGCGATCATGGGCGGGTCCAACCGGCGAGGGCGGTTCCGGCTGAGTGGCAGTGTCCAATCAATCGCCCTCATGGGCGGCGACACGATCGACCTCCGCGAGGCCGAGATCGACGGCGACGAGGTGGTGATCAACGCGTTCGCGGTGATGGGCGGGACCGACATCTACGCACCCGACAGCGTGGAGGTCATCGTCGAAGGCTTTGCGTTGATGGGCGGCAACGACGAACGCGGCAGCCAGCGGCCTGCTCGTCCGGGCGCGCCCGTGATCAGGATCCGGGCGTACTCCCTGATGGGTGGGATCGACGTGTGGCGCCTGCCGGCCGAGGCGCGGGGCAAGTCGCTCAAGGAGGCCAAGCGGGCTGCCCGCCAGGTCGAACGCGGCCGCTGACACCACTCGCCGCGTCGGTTCCACCGCGTCGGTACGGGGTGTCAGGTCGGGAAGATCATCGCCCGACGGCACCGCGAGATGGGTGTCCGAGGGGACCTCTACCATGCGCGGATGCGCTTATCGGTGACGCTCGGTCCGGCCGGCCCTGGCCGCGATCCCCGCGCCCTCGCCGACCTCGCCGCGGCGGCCGAGGACGCCGGCTGGGACGCACTGTTTCTCGAGGACTACCTCGTCTATCAGGGAACCAGCCTGCCGACCTACGACCCGTGGATCTGCCTGGCCGCCGTGGCGGCGAAGACCGAGCACCTCAGGATGGGTACGACCGTCACCCCGGTCCCCCGCCGGCGACCATGGAAGCTCGCCAGCGAGGCAGTGTCGCTCGATCACCTGTCCGGCGGACGACTCATCCTCGGTGTGGGTGCGGGCGACGATGGTGACCCGTGCATGAGCCGGGTGGGCGAGCCGACCGGCGCCCGGGTCCGCGCCGAACGCCTCGACGAGGCGCTCTCCCTCATTGCCCGGTTCTGGACCGGCGAAACGGTCTCCCACCACGGGACGCACTACCAGATGGAGGACGTCCGCCTCTCGGCCACACCGGTCCAGCGCCCGCGGATCCCTATCTGGGTCGGCGGCGACCTCCTCGTTCCTGCCGTACGCCGGAGGATCGCCCGGTGGGACGGCAGTTGTGCGTACAAGGGAACTCCCGGCACCGGACCGCACCTTCCGATCACCCCGGACGACGTTGCCGGGTTGCTCACGCTGGTCGAAGGCGTCCGTGGCAGCAGGACCGGATTCGACGTCAAGGTCAGCGGCAGCGACCACCCTGACGACATCGCCGCGCTGGCCGCAGCCGGGGCCACCTGGTGGGGGCGGTTCATCCCGCCCATGGCCTACGCAGAGACCTTCGCGATCATCCGGCAGGGTCCGCCGCGCCCATGAGCACCGCCAGGCGGCCGCTGCCGCCGAACCGTGGCGCTCAGCCGATGCGTTCGTCGACGAAGCACCAGCGCCAGTTCTCGCCAGGCTCGAACGAACGAATGACCGGATGGTGCACGCCCGCGTAGTGCGCCGAGGCATGACGCAGCGGCGAGGAGTCACAGCAGGCGACGTGACCACAGGTCATGCAGATCCGCAGGTGGACCCAGTCGTCTCGGCCCACCGCCAGACAATCCTCGCAGCCTTGCGTCGTACTCGGTCGTACGCCGGAGTCGTCTCCCACCTCGATCGGCGCTTCGGCGAGGTGCTGGCACCCGTTCATTCGTCGTCCTCCCGGCCACGTGCGAGCATCAGTTCCTCCAGGTCCTGTTCCAGCTCGACCTGTCGGCGTA
>JBOHED010000276.1:0-9734 GCA_050700915.1 Actinopolymorphaceae bacterium
CGGCCTTGGCGACCGCAGTCATCGCTTCGTACTGCTCGACCGGATCGGCGATCTCGGTGAGATCCATCCGCCAACCCTGGGGTACGAATACACCAAACCGCGCAGTCATGCGTTCTGTTGTCCCTTCATCGCATCCGCTTACCGGATGCCCTGCCGTTGGACACTACCGATAGCCGGCAAACGGCAGCGTTTCGTGCGGGTTGCCACCGGCTGGCCAGACCGGAATCGGTCGAAAGGTTTCGATCCGCACGACCTCGTCCACCAGGTGTGCCGGCACCTGCCGGTGCGTGATCACGATGACGGTGCGTTCCCGCGGATCCGAGGTCAGCAGGTCCGCGATCAATTCGTCGGCCGTCGTGGCGTCGAGGTGCTCGGTCGGTTCGTCGAGGACCAGGACCGGAGCGCGGCTGAGGAGGGCACGGGCGAGTGCGAGGCGCTGGCGCTGCCCGCCGGACATGCGTACGCCGTGCTCGCCGAGGCGGGTCTCGAGCCCGGAGGGGAGCGATTCCACGAAGTCGAGCAACCTCGCCTTGTGCAGAGCGTCACGGATCTCCGCCTCGCCCGCGTCCGGACGGGCGATCCGGACGTTCTCCGCCACTGTGGTGTCGAAGACGTACGCCTCCTGCGTACACAGGCAGATGATCCGGCGTACGTCGTCGCCGGACAGCCCGCGCAGGTCCACGCCGTTGAGCGTGATCCGGCCGCGGCCGGGTTCGACGAACCGGACCAGTGCCTGCGCGAACGTGCTCTTGCCGCAGCCGCTCGGCCCGACGAGCGCGACCCTCCGGCCTGGTGGCAGGTCGAGGTCGACGCCCTCGAGAACCCACGGGCCGGTTGGCGTCCAGCGCACGGCGAGATCGGTGACACGGAGGTGGTGGGGCGGTTCGGGCAACGGGTGCGGTTCGACCGGTTCGCTCACCGGCGGCGAGGTCTCCGCGATCGCACGAACCCGCGCGAGCGCGGCGGCGGAGCGTCCGGCGGCCGCCGCCGCGAGCGGCAATCCTCCCCACACGTCGGCCAGCGCGAGCGGGGTCAGGACGAGGACGGCCAGAAGGACCGGACTCAGCTCCCCCGCATGGACAGCTCGGGTGCCGAGGGTGAGGCCCGACCACACGATCGTCCCCACGACCAGCAGCACGAGCGCTCCACCGAGGCCGGCACTCCAGGCCGACCGCGCTTCGGCCCGGCGCAGCGCCTGGTCGGTCGCCCCGAGACCCGCCAGTGCCGGTCCCGTCGCGTCGTAGGCGAGCAGGTCCGGCGCCGCATCGAGAACCTCGGTCGCCGACGCCGCCAGCCTTCCGCGCCCGGGCGCGAGAGCCCGCTCGGCCCGCCGACCCGTCCGTGACACGAGCCACGGGACGCCAACGAGACAAAGGCCGGCGGCGACCGCCGCCACTCCCCCTGCGGCCGACAGGACCATCGTGAGCAGGATGACGGTGGCGATGCCCCCGAGCGCCGCGACGACGACGGGGAGGGCGACGCGGAGGACGAGGTCGAGAACCGCGTCCACGTCGCTGACCAGGCGCGCCACCAGGTCCCCCGACCGGAAGGCGGAAAGACCGTTGGGCGCCAGGCGTTCCAGCCGGTCGTACGCCCTCGACCGCACCTCGCCCAGCATCCGGTACGCGGCGTCGTGGGCGAGCAGGCGTTCCAGATAGCGCAGGACACCTCGCCCGAGTGCGAACGCGCGTACGCAGACAATGGCCACCATCAGTGTCAGGACGGGTGGCTGCCCGGCGGCTCGTGCGATCAGCCACGCCGACGTGGCGAGCAAGGCGACCGCGCTTCCCGCCGCGGCGACACCGGCCGCGGTCGCGAGGGCGAACCGGAGAACGATCACGGCGCACTGCTCACGGGATCGGGCGCCACGGGATCTGGCGCCACCAGACCGGGTCGGGAGGTCGGGGCCTTGTGCAGAGGGACCTCCACGACCCGGTCAGCCAGGGTGACCAGGGCGGGCCGGTGGGTGACGAGCACTGTCGTGTGCCCTGACTCGCGCAGGGTGCGGGCGATGCGTTGTTCGGTGGGGATATCGATGCCTGCCGTTGGTTCGTCGAGAAGCAGCAGGCACGAGCGACCCGCCGCTCGCCGCACCTGTGCGCGCAGGAACGCCCGGGCCAACGCCACGCGACGTACCTGCCCTGCCGAGAGGCCGGCGCCGCGCTCGCCCACCCGCTGGTCAGGATCCAGCGCACCGGCACCCGCAGCGGCGAGCGCCGCCGTGACCTGCGCGTCGGTGCCGTCCGGCGCACCCACGCGCACGTTGGACGCGACCGTTCCTGCCTGCAGGCAGGGGCGTTGGGGCACCCAGGCGAGACCGGCGCGCCAGCCTCCTGGATCGAGCTCGTCCAGCTCGATCGATCCGATGCGTACTCGCCCCGCGGTCGGCGGCAGGAAACCCAGCAGAACGGCGAGCACCGTGGACTTGCCCGCCCCGCTGGCTCCACTCAGGGCGACCAGTTCGCCGGGGTGGAGCGTGAACGACAGGCCTGAGACAGCCGGTTCAACCCGGTCGGGATACCGGACCTCGAGGTCGGCGACCGTCAAGGTGACCTTGCCCAGGTCCCCCACGGTTCGCGCCCCGCGCCGCTCCGCCGCGACCTCACGCGTCTCCAGGACCCGGAACACCTCGTCCGCCGCGGCCAGCCCGTCGGCGCTCGCGTGGAAGTGCGTCCCGACCAGCCGCAGCGGGAGGTACGCCTCGGGCGCGAGCACGAGCACCAGCACAGCCGTGTGCAGGTCGAGCTGTCCCTCCACCAGCCGGAGGCCCACACCGACCGCCACCAGGGCGACCGACATGGTGGCGACAAGCTCGAGGACCAACGACGAGAGAAACGCTGTCCGCAACGTGGCAAGGGACTCCTGGCGATGTCGGTCGGAGATCCGGCGGATGACCTGGGCCTGTTGTCGCGCCCGACCGAATGCCTTGAGGGTCGCCAACCCGGCTACCGCGTCCGCGAAGTGGTGCGCGAGGACGGCGAGAGCCCGCCACCTCCGCCGGGTCCGGCTCTGCGTGGCCAATCCGACCAACGCCATGAACACCGGGATCAGCGGCAGCGTCGCCCCGACCGTCACCGCGGCTACAACGTCCACGCCGGCCAGCCAGGCCACCAACGAGGCAGGCACGATCAGGGCGAGCACGAGTTGGGGAAGATACCGGGAGAAGTACCCGTCGAGCGCGTCCAGGCCGGTGGTCGCGAGCGTCGTCAAGGCTGCCTTGCGTTCGCCGGCGAGCCAGGCAGGGCCGAGGACAAGTGCGTGAGCCACCAACCCCTGGCGCATGGAGGACTTGACGGCAGCCGACGCACGCACCGCCGCCACCTCCTGGAGCCAGACCAGCGCCGCCCGGGCGACGACAACCGTGGCCAGCGGGACCAACACCGCCGACCCGTCCGCGATCCCGGTCGCCATACCGTCCGCGATCCCGTCGGCGAGCAGGCGAGCCTGCGCGATGACGAGGCCGGCACTCGCCGCACCGATCGCCACGCACAGCGCGGCGTACGTCCCCGTCGCCCTCGCGTGCCGCAACAGGCGCGGGTCCAGCGGCCTCATCCCGCCACCCGCCGGCGGAACACCCAGTAGCTCCACCCCTGGTACGCCAGCACCAGCGGGACGAAGAAGAGGGCGGTCCAGCTGAGGATCGCGAGCGCGTATCCGGACGACGCGGCAGTCGTCACGGTGACCGCGTGGCCGCCAGGCAACGTCGACGGGATCAGGGCCGGGAACGACGACACGAAAACCGCCGCGACGGTGCCTCCAATCGCGACCGTAGTCCCCGCGAACGCGACGCCATCGCGACGTTCCAGCGATCCCACGACGAGACCGGCACCCGCCACGACCGCGAGCCAGGTGCCCAGGTGGCCGCCGGAGATCGCCGTCCACGCGAGGAGTCCCCCGGCGACCACGGCGACGGGCACCGCCAGCCGCCGGCGCGCGGTCCCGGCCCGGCCACGCAACCTTCCCGTCGTCCGCAGCCGCAGGAACGCCGCTCCATGGACCAGACACAGGCCCAGCAAGGCGGTTCCACCGAGAAGGGCGTACGGAGACAGCAGGTCGCCCGCACTACCGGCGAACGTTCCGGACGCGTCGAGTGGCAGCCCACGCGCGGCACCGGCCAAGGCGATCCCCCAGGCCAGCGGAGGCACCAGGGACCCGAGCGCGACGCCGAGGTCGCAGCGCCGCCGCCACACCGGATCGTCGCGCTTGCCGCGGTACTCCAGCGCGACCCCGCGCACGATGAGCGCCACCAGGATCACGACCAGCGGCAGGTAGTAGATGCTGGTGAGTCCCCCGTACCACTCGGGGAACGCCGCGAACATCGCACCGCCGGCGACGACGAGCCACACCTCGTTGCCGTCCCAGAACGGCCCGATCGTCGAGAGCAGGACACCACGCTCCGCTTCGTCGCGACCGAGGATCCGCGCAAGCATTCCGACGCCGAAGTCGAAGCCCTCCAGGACGAAGTAGCTCGTCCAGAAGAACGCGATCACCCCGAACCACAGTGTCTTCAGGTCCAGAGCCGTCAGGTCCTGTGCCGTCAGGTCCAGTGCCGTCAGGTCCACGTCGGCTCCTCATCGAGTTCCGCCGAACCCCCGGACGACTCGTCCTCCGTACGCACGGAGGGAAGGTGGCTCGCCGCTCGGCGGAGCAGACCGACCTCGACCACTGTCAACGCGCCGTACACCACCGTGAAGACGGCGAGGGAGAAGGCGACCTCGGCGGCCGTCGGGCCGGGCGACACACCGTCAGCCGTCTGGAACAACCCGAACGCAAGCCACGGTTGACGGCCGCCCTCGGTGAAGAGCCAGCCGGCACTGCTCGCCAGCAGCGGCAGCACGGGTAGGACGAGCGCGGCAGGCGCGACCGCCTTGTGCGCAAGGAGATTCGGTCGGCGCAGAAGCAGCAGGCCGACCAGTGCCAGCACAGCTGCGGCGACTCCCAACCCGATCATCAGCCGGAAGCTCCAGTAGGTCACCGGCACGTTCGGCACATAGTCACCGGGGCCGAAGGTCTCCGCATAGTCCTCCTGCAGCGGATTGATCCCCTCCACCCGCCCACCGAACTCCCCCGTGGCAAGAAACGACAGCAGCTCAGGCAGCCGTACGCTCCACAACTCACGGCGCCCGTCGGCCGTACCGACCGTCAGCAGGGAGAAGCCGGCGGGCTGTTCGGTGTGGAACAGTCCCTCTGCGGCGGCGACCTTCATCGGCTGCAGTCGGGTCAGGAGCTTCATCGTCGAGTCGCCGGTCACCGCGAGAGCAGCGCCGGCGACCAGGGTCACGACGGCACCCAACTTCGCCGCCGTCCGGAACGCCACGAGCTCCTCCGCCGGTCGGTGGCCGCGCGCGAGATGCCAGAAACCCAACCCCGCAACGAATGCACCACCGGTCAGGAAGCAGGCCGCGGCCGTGTGCAGACCCGCCTCCACCGCCAACGGGTTGGTGAGCAGCGCGCCGAAGTCGGTGAGCCGCACCCGCCCGGTCGCGGGGTCGAGCCGGTACCCGACGGGGTGCTGCATCCAGGCGTTGACCATCAGGATGACGTACGCCGAGATCTGCGTACCGATCGCCACCAGCCAGATGCACCCGAGGTGGACGAGCCTCGGCAGGCGTTCCCACCCGAAGACCCACAGCCCGAGGAACGTCGCCTCGAGAAAGAACGCCAACAGGCCCTCGATCGCCAGCGGCACTCCGAAGACCTCGCCGACGAACAGCGAGTACGCACTCCAGTTCATGCCGAACTGGAACTCCTGGACGAGCCCGGTGACGATCCCCATCGCGAAGTTGATCACGAAGAGCTTGCCGAAGAACTTCGTCAGCGCGAGGTACCGCTCGGCCCCGGTGATCGTCCACGCGGTCTGCAGTCCGGCCACGAGCGCGGACAGCCCGATCGAGAGCGGAACGAACCAGAAGTGGTAGATCGTCGTGAGGCCGAACTGCCACCGCGCGAGGTCGACGACGTCCATGACACATATACTACGGCATGTAGTACGACGTTACGTCGTAAGTTAGCTCACATCCCGCGGGACCGGAACGCCCACGCCAGGCGAGGCTCCACCGCCCACCCGGTCAGCCGGCGGACGACCGGCGTCGACAACACCAGCGCCAGGACGATCCCCACCGCGCCGACCGCGGCGATGCCCGCCACCGTGTGCAGTGCCGGATGGTCGTACCAACCGGCGTAGTCGGCAAGCTTCACCGGTAGTCCGTGCAGCAGATACACGTAGAGGGTGGCCATCCCCAGACCGCTGAACCACGTACGTCCCCTCGGGACCAGCGCGAGAAAGGCCGCCGCCAGCACGGTCGCGCAGACCAGCATGCCCAACCGCATCGCCGTACCGGTGAGATCGTCGACGCCGAGAAAGGCGTTGCTCCGCCGCCAGAGCACCCATTCAACGCTCATCCGCGGCGCGGCGAACCATGCCACCGCGAGCCCGCCCACCATCACCAGCGCGGCGAGCATCCTGATCATCGGACGCCGGAGCACCTCGACGTGCTCCGCACGAATCATCAACCCCAGAACGAAGAACGGCAGCAGGCTGAGGATCCGCCCGGTTTCCAGCACGCCCGGGAGCTCCTGGATCCCGGCCAGCACGGAGATGCCCACGGCCATCCCCAGTGGCCAGCGCAGTCGGTGCCACACCGGCGTCGACAGCCGCCAGGCGAAGAGCGCGAGCAGGAACCACACCAGGAAGTACGGATCGAGCAGCGTGATGTCGACGTCGCGCCCGCCGACCAGCCTGGCAAGTCCCATGTACGCAAGCTGAAACACGACGAACGGCACCAGCAGTTGGGTGATCAGCTTGCGTACCTTGTCCGAGGACGACGGGAACCCCCGCGAGAAGTAGCCGGCGATGATGATGAACACCGGCATGTGGAACATGTAGAGAAACAGGTAGCCCGCACGCGCTGCCGGCACGTCGAGCAAGGGCTCGACCGCGTGCCCGACAACCACGAGCGCGATCGCCAGAAACTTCGCGTTGTCGAAGAAGGGGTCCCGCACCCTGTGAGGCTGCCCGGAGCTGCCGGCGGGTATGAGGGTGCCGGCGGGCCTGATTGTGGCGGTACGAGTGGCGGAATTCGACACTGGCCGGACCATACCTGCTCCCCCTGGATGCCAGCGCTCTGGGTCGCCGGGCGAGCACGCTCCGAGTGGCGAATTCCACACCCCAGCAGCAAAATCTCCTACGACACGGCGTCGTAGGATGGGCGGCATGGCACGTCTGGGCAACCTCGAACGCGACGTCATGGAGCTCGTCTGGTCCGCCCCCGAACCCGTGACCGTCCGCGAGGTGCACGACCGGCTCGCCCGCGACCGTGACATCGCGTACACAACGGTCATGACGGTGCTGGACCGGCTCACCAAGAAATCCGTCGTACGCAGGGTCCGCGACGGGCGCGCCTACCGGTACGAAGCCGCCGCGGGCAAGGACCAGCTGATCGCAGACCTCATGCGCGAAGCACTCGACGACGCCGGCAACCGCGCCAACCGGGCCGCGGCCCTCGTGCGGTTCGTCGACCAGGCGTCGCCGGAGGAGGCAGCCGCCCTCCGTGACGCCCTCAGCGGCCTCGAACGACGCGACAACGCCTCATGACGCTCGCCGGGCCGGCGACACCGGTGATCCTCGGCACTCTCGCGCTGGTGCTCGCGGGGCCCGCTCCGCTGCTCCTGTCCCGCGCCACGTGGACGTCCCGGGTACCGCGGGCCGCCATCGTCCTGTGGCAGTCCCTCGCCCTCGCCGCCGTTCTCGCCGCCCTCGGCGCGGGCCTCAGCCTCGGCCTCGACATCGTGTTCCACCCGATCCCCGGTCCGGCCGAGATCGCCGTCCACTCCCTGGCAACGACGCTCACCTGTGTCGTGGCCGGGCGGTTGGCCTGGACGGGCGGGCGGGTCGCCTTCCGTACCCGCGCACGGCGCCGCCACCACCGCGACCTGCTGGATCTCGTCGCCACCCCCGACGCCTCGGGCGTCCGGGTCCTCGCGGAGGAGACGCCGTTCGCCTACTGCGTTCCAGGCGTCCGGTCCGCCCGGGTCGTCATGTCCTCCGGCGCCCTCGCCCGCCTCTCCCCGACCGAGGTCGCCGCCGTCCTGGCCCACGAACGCGCTCACCTACGGGCCCGACACGATCTCGTCCTGGAGGCGTTCACCGCGCTCCGTGAGGCGTTCCCGCGGTTCTTCCGCAGCCGTACGACACTGCGGCAGAACCAGCTGCTGGTCGAGATGCTCGCCGACGACGCTGCCCGCGACCGGGTGGGTGCCCAGCCGGTGGCGCGGGCCCTGGTCGCACTCTCCGCCACCTCGGCGCCGGCGTTCGGGCTCGCCGCGGGCGGGAGCGGGACCCTTCAGCGGGTACGCCGGATGGCCGAGCCACGGGCTCCTCACCGGCTGCTGGCGGTGGCCTGCTACCTCACCGCGGCGGCGATCGTCGCCGTTCCGACAGTGGCGGTCGCCGTGCCGTGGTTCCTCCGGGTCGCCGCGCTGCTCGACTGACTCGGAGCGCTCTAGGCGGCCTTGTCCAGGCCCTCACCCTCCTGCTGCTTCGGCTTCGGTCGTACGCGCTTCGCCGCTTGGCTCAGCTCCTTGCGCAGATCGACACCGCCGACGAAGGTCGCGACCAAGGCCATGACGGCCAGGGCAAGCGCCACGATCACCAACAAACCACCCACTACCGCAGTCACACCTGGACGATCCCCGGGTCGGGGTCGGCGCCAAACCCCTCAAGCGACCGGGGCCGTGGGCGTCAGGCGGACTCGGCCTCGCGGATCCGCTGGCTGATCACGACCGACACGCCGTCCCCCCGCATGGACATGCCGTAGAGCGCGTCGGCGACCTCCATCGTCCGCTTCTGGTGCGTGACGACGAGCAGCTGGCTGGTCTCCCGGAGCTCTTCGTACAGCTCCAGCAGCCGGCCGAGGTTGGTGTCGTCGAGCGCGGCCTCCACCTCGTCGAGCAGGTAGAACGGGCTCGGCCGGGCCTTGAAGAGCGCGACCAGGAACGTCACCGCCACCAGGGACCGCTCGCCGCCGGACAGCAGCGAGAGCCGCTTGACCTTCTTGCCCGGCGGGCGGGCCTCCACCTCGATGCCGGTCGTGAGCATGTTGTCCGGGTCGGTGAGCACGAGGCGACCGTCGCCACCGGGGAACAACCGTCCGAAGATCTGCGCGAACTGCTTCTCGGTGTCGTAATAGGCGGAGGTGAAGACCTGCTCCACCCGCTCGTCGACCTCGCGGACGATCTCGAGCAGGTCCTTGCGGGTCGCCTTGAGGTCCTCGAGCTGCTCGGCGAGGAACTTGTGCCGTTCCTCCATCGCCGCGAACTCCTCGAGGGCGAGCGGGTTGACCTTGCCCAGGATCCGCAGGTCGCGTTCGGCCCGCCTCAGTCGCTTCTCCTGCTCGGCGCGGTCGTACGGCTTCGGCGCCTCCTCCAGCCGCTCCTGCTCCTCCCCTGGTACGGGAATCGAGGGCGGTACGAGGAGCTCGGGACCGTACTCCGCCATCAGGGTCGCCGGCTCGATGCCGAGCTCCTCGACGGCACGCTGCTCCAGCTGTTCGATCCGCATCCGTTGCTCGGCCCGGGCCACCTCGTCCTTGTGGACGGAGTCGGTGAGCGTGTCGAGCTCGGCGGCGAGGGCGCGGACCCGCCGCCGTGCGGCCTGGACCTCCGCCTCGCGGGCGGCCCGCGCCTGTTCGGCCTCCTGGCGTTCGCGCCCGGCGGCGGCGAGCGAGACGTCGAGG